>CAXUOL010000083.1:0-14607 GCA_964252435.1 uncultured Nostoc sp. | reverse complement strand
GCGTCCGCAAGCTTGAGGCGATCGCATGATTCATACTTCGATTCAGCAACGCCCCTTTCTGTTACACACCACTTGTTAGAAGTGGGGGACTCTGACTCCCAATTGATTTACAATTTCTAACTGATAACTGATAACTGTTGATATTAGTCGGAGGTGTTTTCGTCATCAAGAAAGCTATCCATCCCCGCCCTGTAGAGGGACGGGGAATTCCGCCGAATCAGTTAAAAGCAAGGCTGTTTCATGTTTGCATCCATGATTTTTCATCCTCTAGATGGTTGTAATTTTACATCTTTTACGCAATCAAACAGCCCTGCGGTTGGACAGAACAAGGACAAACAAACACCCTCCTACAAATCTTCGATAGCTAAAGAGCCATTTTATGGAGTTCAATCTCAATCATTATCCTTACCATTCCCACCGTCGAGTTATTTTAGGCAAAAAATATGCTGTTGCTACTAGTCAACATTTAGCAACCCTAGCAGGAATAGAAATGTTTTTAGCAGGAGGAAATGCAGTTGATGCTGCCGTTGCGACTGCGATTGCTTTAACCGTTGTTGAACCGACATCAAATGGAATTGGTTCAGATGCATTTGCGATTGTTTGGGATGGAAAATTACATGGTCTCAATGCTTCTGGAAGAAGTCCTCAACAGCTGAATTTAAAATCATACTTAGGTATGGAAAAAATTCCTCGATTAGGATGGTTATCTGTAACTGTTCCTGGAGCAGTTTCTGCTTGGTATCAATTATGGAATCGGTGGGGAAAATTACCGTTTGAACAACTATTTACTCCAGCAATCCGTTATGCAGAACAAGGGTTTTCTTTGTCTCCGATAACTGCACAAAATTGGCAACGTCAAGAAAATATTTATCTGTCTCTAAATTCTCCAGAATTTCAACCGTTCAAGCAAGTATTTTTTCCTAATGATCGCGCTCCTAAAACAGGAGAAATATGGGGGAGTTTATGGTTTGCAGAAACATTAAAAGAAATTGCTAAGAGCGGAGGAGAAAGCTTTTATCGAGGGAAATTAGCGGCTGCGATCGCTAATTTTTCTGCTGATACAGGAGGATGTTTAACAAAAACTGATTTAGCCAATCATCAACCCATTTGGTGCGATCCAATCTCAACTCAATACAAGCAATTAGAAGTGTGGGAAATCCCTCCCAATGGACAAGGAATTGCTGCATTGATGGCACTGAATATTTTAGAAGGCTTGAAAATTGAAAAATATGCTCGTGATTCAAGCGAAAGTTTTCACTATCAAATTGAAGCGATGAAACTTGCTTTCGCTGATGTTTATTCTCATGTTTGCGATCCAGGTTTGATGAAGGTTTCTGTTAATCAGCTACTAGATAAAAATTATGCTATACAGCGTCAATCCTTAATTGAAGATACAGCAATTTCTCTAGCTAATACAGGATTAACTCAAGGAGGAACTGTCTATTTATGTACTGCCGATCCAGATTTAATGGTATCCTTTATTCAATCTAACTATGAAGGATTTGGTAGCGGTATTTTAATTCCTGAAACTGGAATTTCTTTACAATGCCGGGCAGCCGGATTTACTTTACAAGAGGGACATCCTAATCAAGTTGCACCACAAAAACTTCCATTTCATACTATTATCCCCGGTTTTCTGACTAAAGACAATCAACCTTTAGGGCCTTTTGGGGTTATGGGCGCACCAATGCAACCACAAGGACACTTACAAATGGTAGTTAATTTATCTGACTATCAAATGAATCCTCAAGCTGCTTTAGATGCACCTAGATGGCGATTTTTAGAAGGCAATAAGATCCTTTTAGAAAAGGGTGTAAGTTCTGAAATTATTGAAGGCTTAAGAAAGCGAGGTCATAATCAGGAAATTGCTTCTGAAATAATGTTTGGTAAAGGTCAAATGATTTTGAGACATAATGGAGTGTTAATTGCTGCTTCTGAATCTCGTTCTGATGGTTTAGCATTAGCATATTAAGCACTTGGATTTTTGATGTAATCGGGAATAATATTTAATATAAAATTGTTATTAATCAGCATTTAAAAATAGGAGTTTGAAAATCAAGAATAAAGGATTGTTTGAATGGGTAAGTTTGTCCAGAAGCTTGATAGAAAATCTTCTCCTATTTTGATTCTAATACCAATTCAATTAATGATTGCAACACATCCTTGGGTAAAGACGCGATGAATCGCGTCTCTACAAATGGTCTATTTGTTAACTGTAAACAGCCCTTGCAAAACGCTCTGCCAAGTAGATAATGTCTTGTCTACGAGCAATTTGGTTCATCCATTGTTTGGGAATATTTTCCACGCCATAGTAAATTCCCGCTAATCCACCAGTAACAGCAGCGGTAGTATCGGTATCTCCGCCTAAGTTAACAGCTTTTAGCACCGCCTCAGAATAAGACGAGCTATTTAATAAACACCACAGAGATGATTCTAAGGTATCAATCACATAGCCACCAGAATTAATCTCTTCTACTGGTATTTTGGCAATCTCACCACTCAAAACTCTGCCAAAATGCGGCTTCTCTAACAAAAATTCCCGCACAGAATAAATTGTTTGAATATCTTGCAATCCTTGTAAATAAGCTGTTTGCAGGTCAGCCCCTTCCAAGAGCGCTACTGCAATACTAATATAAATGCCACAGGCCATTTGCGATCGCACATGAGCATGAGTAATTGCCGAAACATCATGTACCCGCGCCAGCAATTCGCCTAAAGTTAAGCTTCTGTGACAATAAGCCATCGGCAAGATTCTCATCAACGAACCATTGCCATTACTATTTTCAACCTTACCGCCCGCCTGATGGGGAACAACTCCCTGTTTTAGGCGCATAATTGCTGTATGAGTAGTTTGACCAATGTCAAAGACATCGCCGCGTGGAGTCCAGTAAGCCTCCTTGTACCAGCGCCAGAACGAATTGGCTATGGCATCCAAGGAATACCCCCTACAAAGGCATTCTGCCAAGCAAAAGCTTAAGGAACTGTCATCTGACCAAGTTCCTGGTGGTTGATTCCATGTGCCATAACCCAGCATTGTTGTCACTGGAGATTTTGCTCGTTCAGCACGGCTAGTAAACTCCACCGGCACACCCAACGCATCACCGACACATAAACCCATCAAACCAGATAACGTTTTTGCAGCGGTTAGCATTATTCAATCTCCACAAGAATTGCTCAAAATTAACTTTATAGATTCCCTCTATAGCTTGTTGCAACAGATGTTACAGCCTACTTTTTCATCTTCTGTGAAAAGTTCGGAAAAATTTTTTAATCTGGTATTTTATTTACCATATCTAGGCTTAGTTTTAGTTCTAATTCTTGTGCCAGTTTTCAAAGCGTCTATTTTTGGAACAAAGAACCTGGATGAAAAGACATCGAATGTAATTATAACAGCTTATTTATTATTTACAGGGATAATTAGCCTTTAATAATTATGCATCAATAGCAACATTCATTTAATAAAATATGGTAAATATTTGGAACCTTCTTACCCAATATTTGACTTGGGATATACAAGTAAAAAATACAAAATTTGGTAACAATTATGAAACGCTTACTCAAGTTTTTCATGACCGAAAACGACTCATGATACAAGCCCCTAAATTTATTTATGGGGATTATTAATTTTGAATTTTGAATTTTGAATTCCCCGTTCGCGTAGCGTCTCCAAGAGTTGGGGTGGACTTGGTGCCTACCAAAATAGTGATGCTTCTGCTGTTAGCATCAATGGTGGTATTGGCTATCGCTTCAAATAAAAAATTATTGAGTCCTCAGTCGCTCTATACTTTACTTAGTACTCAGGACTCAGCACTGGCTCAAAGCCCCGCTACCGCTAACAAAACTTACTACTTTAAAAAACTGGTTTTGTTAAGTGTTACATCACTGACAAAGCCTGCTTTTGCCGTGGTAAAATTAAAATATTCCTCATTATTCCGACCGGATTACCGGGGATCAAGTAGCCGAAGGGTGCTGATTCGGCGTCTACTAATGCTTTATTGAGAATCCTATACAAGTCTAATGGTTAAATCTGCTCCTTCCCCCATCGCTAGCCGTAAGCCTTCCAAAGTAGAAGGAATCAAGGAAAATAGTAATTTTTTGCGTGAACCTGTAGCAACAGAGATCCTTCAAGATACTACCCATTTTACCGAAAATGCGGTGCAGCTTTTGAAGTTTCACGGTTCTTACCAGCAGGATAACCGCGACAACCGCACCAAGGGACAGGAAAAAGATTACCAGTTTATGCTGCGGACAAAAAATCCGGGTGGTTTGGTACCGCCGCAGCTGTATCTGGCTTTAGATAAAATCGCTGATGAGTATGGCAATCATACGTTACGAGCAACTACCCGTCAAGGTTTCCAACTGCACGGTATTTTAAAGAAGAATCTTAAGTCAGCAATTGCCACCATTGTCAACAACCTGGGTTCGACTCTGGGAGCTTGCGGCGACATCAACCGCAACGTGATGGCACCACCAGTCCCCTTTAAGAATCGCCCAGAGTACCAGTATGCTTGGGAGTATGCCCAGAATATTGCTGACTTGCTCTCAGCACAAACAGGCGCTTATTACGAAATTTGGTTAGATGGGGAAAAAGCAATTAGCGCACAAGAGAACCCAGAGGTAAAGGCAGCTCGACAGCGCAATGGCAATGGCACAATTATCCATGACAACGAAGAACCGATTTATGGCACGCACTATATGCCCCGCAAGTTTAAAATTTGCGTGACAGTGCCAGGGGATAATTCGGTAGATTTGTATTCCCAAGACCTGACGTTGGTAGTAATTACTAATAAGAAGGGACAATTAGAAGGATTTAATATTTTTGCTGGTGGTGGCTTAGGTAGAACACATGGTAAAGAAGAAACTTTCGCTAGGTTAGCAGACCCCATCGGTTATGTGGCGAAGGATGATGTTTACGACATAGTGAAAGCAATTGTTGCTACCCAGAGAGATTATGGCGATCGCACCGATCGTCGTCATGCCAGATTAAAATATCTAATCAACGATTGGGGTGTAGATAAATTCCGCACCCAAGTTGAAGAATATTTCGGCAAACCAGTTGAAGCCTTCAAACCACTGCCAGAGTTTAAATTTCACGACTTCCTCGGTTGGAATGAACAAGGTGATGGCAAGTTATTCTTGGGAATTTCCATTGACAATGGTCGAATCAAGGATGAAGGTTCGTTTCAACTGAAAACCGCCTTGCGGGAAATTGTCGAGCAGTTAAACTTGTCCATCCGTCTGACACCCAACCACAACCTGATTTTTTACGATATCGAACCAGATAGCAAGGAAGCTATTCAAGACATTCTCAGCCGTTACGGTGTCGGAGACGACCCTAGTAAAATCGAACCTTTAGTGCGGTATGCTATGGCTTGTCCGGCTTTGCCCACTTGCGGCTTGGCAATCACGGAATCAGAACGGGCAATACCGGGTATTTTGGAAAGGGTTCGCGCCCTGTTAGATAAAATAGGTTTACAAAAAGAACATTTTGTGGTAAGGATGACAGGATGCCCCAACGGTTGCGCTCGTCCCTACTTAGCAGAATTGGGCTTTGTCGGTAGCGCTCCAGAATCTTACCAATTATGGTTAGGGGGTTCGCCAAATCAGACTCGATTGGCACAACCTTACACAGAAAAGCTGCACCATAATGACTTGGAAAGTTTCTTAGAGCCGATTTTTGTCTACTTTAAGAAATCTCGGAAATCGAAGGAAAGCTTCGGTGATTTTTGCGATCGCGTTAGTTTTGATGCCATCCGCGAATTTACTGCCAGCTATGAACCCCAAACAGCCAATGGTGCAAATAAATCGCGCCATCGGGTGAATTTGAAAGAAGAGGTTTATAGCAAGTTAAAGGAAGTAGCCCAAAGCCAAGGTAAGCCGATGACTCAGTTAGTTACTGAAGCGCTAGAGGCTTACTTTCAGAATCTTTCGTAAGCCGAAAAATTAAAGATAATAAAATCAAAGAGAGACACAGATAGATTTATCTGTGTCTCTTAACATAAGTCCTAATACAGTTAGGTAACACATCCACAGGAAAACTGAACTATGGTAACGACAGCAAAATTCGCAGAAACTAGGGATGTGCTGCAAAACATCAGCTGGCAGACATTCAAAGCGATCCTGGCAGATATGGGGTCTGAGCGAAATAAAAGGCTAGCTTATGACAAGGGAATAGTAGAAATTATGACCCCGCTGATGCCACACGAGAACTCAAACCGTCTCATTGAAGGTTTTGTTCTTGTGCTGTGTGAAGAATTTGGTTTGGAAGTTAAAAGTGCTGGCTCGTTGACTATGACACGGGATGATTTGGAGCAAGGAGGGGAGCCGGACAGTAGTTACTATATCCAAAACGAACTATTAGTCCGCAACAAAGAAAATATTGACCTGAATACAGACCCACCACCAGACCTAGTACTGGAAGTAGAATATTCCAGACCCAAGATAGACAAGTTGGCTCTTTATGCTTCAATGGGAGTCCCAGAATTCTGGCGGTATAACGGAAATGTGTTGAGAATCTACACCCTTAATAGTGAACAATACTCCCAAAGCGATCGCAGTCCAACTTTTGCGCCTGTGGTGGTGACAGAGATTCCCCGATTTATCCAAGAAAGCAAAAAAGTTGGACAAATAGCAGCAACTCGTGCTTTCCGTACCTGGGTTAGACAGCAGATATCTATAGCAGGGCAATAATTTTTTAAGAAAAATGTCTCAACTGCAAAGAATTGCGATCGCGCCCTCCCAATTCCAACAAGGGCAAATTTTACTTACAAAAGACCAACAGCATTACTTGGGGCGTGTGTTGCGCTTGCGTGAAGGCGATCGCTTTATTGCAATGGATGGTAAGGGAAAATGGTGGTTAGCGCAGCTAGCAGGGGAGCAAGCACAGGTTTTAGAATCGCTTTTAGTGGAAACTGAATTACCTATATCAATTACACTGATGGTGGCGTTGCCCAAAGGCAATGGATTTGATGAAGTGGTGCGGTGTTGTACAGAGCTGGGAGTAACTTGTATTGCACCAGTATTGAGCGATCGCACTTTACTTCATCCTAGTCCTCAAAAGCTCGAACGCTGGCGGCGCATCGCAGCAGAAGCTGCCGAGCAATCAGAGCGCTCATTCGTACCGACAATTTTAGAACCTGTTGCTTTTAATACGGGTTTGTCATTAGTCATTGGTCATACCCTGCAAGAAGACGTTCGCGTAGCGTCTCGTAGAGAAGCGCCGATGTCATTTGCAAACAGCCAGCAATATATCTGTGTAGCGCGTGGTGAATTTCCCCATTTAAAAGATTGCTTACAACACCAAGGACAAATGACAAATGACATAGCGCAAAGTCTGAGCGGAGGAAACCTCCGCTCAGAACTTTGTAAGAGAGGACAAAAAACAATTGTCATTGCTACTGGGCCAGAAGGGGGATGGACAACACAAGAAATTGAGAATGCGAAATCAGCTGGATTTCAACCTGTTTCCCTTGGTCGCCGCATCCTGAGAGCAATTACAGCCCCAGTAGTAGCATTATCCTTGATTACCGCAGCTTGTGAAGTATAAATGATTTATAGCTCACGCAAAATTACTTTTGCGCGAGACATCACTCCAACATGTATTTAAAGTAAGTGATGATTGAGCAAGTTGCGATCGCCTTTGAGCGTAAAGACTATAAAACAGCAGCTAAATTACTCAAACAGCTGCAAAAAGAATCACCCGAAAATCCTTGGGTACAATATTATCTCGGTCGGCTACATGAAGTATCTGAAAAGCGCCAAGACGCAGAAAAAATTTATCGGCAACTGCTACGAGATACAAGGAACGCCAAAATAGTAACGCTCGCACGCCAAGGTTTGCGACGGCTACAAGAAATTGGGCTAGAAGAAAGACAAAGAGCTATTTCTCAAGCAAAATCTGAGCCGAATAACACCGAACTTAGTGTACTAATCTTAGAGCCACTCAGTAACGAGATGAAAACAGAAGCATCTCGAAAATTCGCCCAGATTATGCAGCTAGACCCTTATACTGCACGATTAATACTGCCAAGTCGTGGTTGGAGGTTGTACCGCACTGGGCAAGTAGGAGAACTAAAATTTTATGGCAAACAGCTACAGCAGGCTGGTATTCCTTGCTTTTGGGCAACAATAGCGCAAATTCAGCAAATTCAAGTTTATCAAGTCAAATATTTCCAAGCATCTACCCCACAAGCTACTGTTGTTTGCCGAAACGAGGTAAATCAACTTGGTTCTCTCACCTTTGACTGGTCAGAAGTCACAGCAAGAGTAGCGGGACTTTTGCCCATTTTTGAACAAGTTGTAGATGTTGATGCCCGCCGTAAACTGGAATGGAAAACTCAAACACAAGACTATGCTCAATTTTGTGATTTACACATACCTGGTAGACGTTGCATTCTCCGACTTTATGATAACGGCTATGAATTTCAGCAAGGTTTAGAAATCATTCCCCAAGCTAGTCAAAATACAATCAGAATTAATTGGAATAGTTTATCAAGTTGGATTGACCAGCAACTTCCTCAAGTCAAAATCTGGTCAGATTTCACGTCCTTTGCAGATACAACATTAGATCAAACAGAAATGCTAAGTCATATCAAGTCTCACATCGATCTGTTTCGTAGAGAAGAGACTAATTGGGATTCAGCTTTTCATTTGTATAGTGGACTGGTGTTTGTTAAATAATTCGTAATTCGTAATTCGTATTATTTAGATGAAATATTAAGCTGTTACGTATTTAAGTTGTATATTAAATCGTGTTCGCGCAGCGTCTCCTTCAAGAGAGGGTTGTCCTAAGTCATACCCTGCGGAAAGGCGTTCGCGTAGCGTCTCGTAGAGAAGCGCCTATGTCATTAGTTATTTGTATTTCAAAGGACAGATGACCAATTGACTTAGGACAGTATTAACGATTCCAATGTACAATTTAGACACGCATCAGCTTAGACACAGCCATCAACTATCAGTTAGAGGTGATTGGCGTTACTGGCTTGAGTGACACAGAAATTGCTGACTTAACCCAACACCTTCAACAACTAAACTTTCCTTTCGGCTTCAATGGTGAAATTGTCTTTGAGTTCACCATAACAAAGGTCGGGTAGAACGGGTAGTTTTGGATGAGGAAACCTCGACCCTAAAAGATGCGATTGTAGTGGAAAAAATTAAGCGATCGCTCTTACTTTGGAGAGTTCCCCCATCTACAGATGGCAAAGTTATCTTAACCTTGCATCTTCACGTTTAATCTATAGAGACCGTAAATTTACGGTCTCTATAAATTATTTAGGTGTTTTAATCTGACGTGCCATGTCTAGATAAGCACTCATATTCGCTCCTGGACGACGACGACCATTAGTACTAGTAGTAGAAGGAGCAAGATATTTTGGTGCAAAGGTTGTTTCAGTTGGCTGCTCTTTGAGTACTTTGGCGGCTGCGGCTTTTTCTTTTTTGCCCGGTTCAACTTTCAGACCTTCAGCAGTCTGGACTAATTGAACGTCAGCTGGTTTGGGATTTTTAGCTGATTTTTCCTTCTTAGCCTTAGTAGCGGCAGTTTTTGTTCCATTTAACGAATCTGGCTTGGATGAAGTTGGTGCTTCTGATGAAATTGTCTCTGCTACTTTCTTCGCATTCGATGCAACTGTCGATGTAACTGTCTCTGCTACTTTCTTCGCGTTCGATGCTACCTCTTTAGCAGCATCTTTGGCAGCATCTTTAGCTTCGTCCAATTCTAAGAAGTAGCCGTTGCTTTTCTTCTTCCCCGGTAACAGTCCAGTAATGAAACCCAGAATACCGCCAAGGAAACCCTGAATACCCGAAATTAACTTTTTGATAAAATCCATTACAATTACTCCTGCCTTTTACCTTTTATATTTTGAATTCGACCGTAATTGTTAAAAATTACGACAAAATGTTAGATTATCTAGTTGGCGTCACCCTGTTCTGGTGACAACCCTTATAGCCTTGTGCTTAATTAACATTGTAGTAAAACCACAGGGCAAATGTTCTATTGCAAGCATTTGCAACCTGCACACACCGAGAACTAATTATTAAATTTTACTGTAGCTAAGAGCAAGATTCTGAAAGCAAGCTTTACAATAATTAACATTTCTTTGTTTGGTAAATACCCAATTGAAGTTAAACAAGCAGTTTACTCTCAATCAGTGGGAAGAGTGTCATAGCCGAATCGCAGATGGCAAGATTAATTCGTTAAATTTTATACAAACTATTTTTGAAAGAATTTCAGTTTTGTTTGCAACAATATCTTTATAAAGAAAGAATCCGAAAAGCAATAGCTTCAGTTTGTAGAGCAGTATGTACCTACAAAAGTGAAATACAGCCCAAAATTGAGCCAGATTTTGTAAATGAACATTGAAAATCAACAACGCAATCCCGTTTTGTTAATACACGGCATTGACGACACAGAGGCAGTTTTCCAGAAAATGGCGGTTCACTTAGTATTACAGGGTTGGTCTGTACATTCTCTGAATCTGGTTCCTAATAATGGTGATGTGGGTCTTGAGCAATTGGCAAAACAAGTAGCCGATTATGTTACGGCGACCTTTGCACCAGAACAACGCCTAGATTTAGTAGGCTTCAGTATGGGAGGAATTGTCAGCCGTTACTATGTTCAGCGATTGGGAGGAATTAACCGCGTGCAGCGGTTTATTACCATCTCTTCGCCCCATTATGGAACTGTGGTGGCTTATGGTTCTAGGCGTCCTGGTTGCCTACAAATGCGTCCTGACAGCATTTTTCTCAAGGATTTAAATTCTGATGCTGTAATGTTGGGGCAGCTAGATTTTACGTCTATCTGGACACCTTACGATTTAATGATTGTCCCAGCAAATAGTTCACAAATGCCCGTAGGAAGCCAAGTAATAGTACCAGTTACTCTACACCCTTGGATGCTAACAGACTCCAGGAGTTTAGCGGCAGTCACAGCAGCTTTAGCAAAGCCTATTAAGCTACCCTTGCTGAATAAAAAATCCAGCCAGTAGCAGCTATAATTATTGCCGCGCTTGATTTATTCATCTTTAATTACGAATTACGTTAGCGTAGCGTTAGCGAGTCCGCGTACTCTTACAGAGAAGCAAGCTACGCGTAGCGTCTCGTAGAGAGCGTCATTACGAATTACGAATTTTTTAAGTTCTATCCCCAATTTGCGTATGTTCGTAACTCCCAAAAATCGCCTCTGGGTAACGATAATACTTGAACTCCATGAGGTTATAAAAGGGATCTTCTAAAAAGAAAGTGCAATGCTCAAGAGGAGAACCGACAAAGCGATTTTTGGTTTCTTCACGGAAAAGTAGCTGTTGTTGTTGTGCCCTTTTTAGTAAGTCTTGCCAGTCACGTTCTTGGGTAAAAATTAGCCCAAAGTGTCTGGGATAGATAGTTTGTTGCGGTATCAAAGGTTCTTTGGTGACATGAGCCACTAATTGATGACCGTAGAGATTCAAAATCAGGGCATGGTGGTTTTCACGACCAGGAATACAGCCCAAACCATCTACATAATATGCTTTTGTTTGGGTAATGTCAGTTACAGGGAAAGCTAGATGGAATAAAATTTGGCTCATAGCTTATATGAAAAAGACTAGTAGTTAATTCTATCTACAATTTATGCTATTAAGTTTTGATTGTGGTTAACTTGAACACAGTTTTTATTGACATTAACTTATATTCTTTATCCTGATGACTAAGATTGGGGACTAAGTAATACTTCCGCCACTGTACCCTGCGGTTATGGAGAAGAGTCTACCTAACTCAAAAGAAGTTTTGCATTTTGTTTAATCCATGTTCTTTAGTCAATATTGCAGTGTATATCTAAGACATCATTGATGGTTTGACACTCAGCTTTCAGAGCCACGCCTACGCAATTTAGTTAATAATACAAACATATTACTTTACCTAGAGAGGTTTCAAAAATAAAGCACCAAGCATCACAAATTGGTTATTCTGTTGATATTCAGACAAAATTACTCATGATTAATTGCTGATGTCATCCTCAATTGATTCTGTAAATCCCTGGTTAGTAGCAGTAGTATTAAACACAATTTTATTGGGTTTAGCTTGGATTGCTCCGAAAAAGCTACTTACCCCTGCTGGATTATTCCATGCCTGGTTTTTGGCCATCTTAATTTGGGTAACATTAGGCTGGCAAGGATATGCAGTAGTAATGTTCTATTTTTTGGTTGGTTCTGGCGTTACCCGCATCGGGATGGCGCAGAAAGAGGCAGAAGGAATTGCCGAAAAGCGTTCTGGGGCAAGAGGCCCAGAAAATGTCTGGGGTTCGGCTTTAACTGGGGCGCTGTGTGCCTTGGGAGTAGGAATAATAAATTCGGGATTCCTCGTACCTACTCCCCAATCCCTAGTTCCCAATACTTCGGCTGTGCTCAGTACAAGTCCCCTGTCTCTATTATTGTTAGCCTATGTAGCGAGTTTCAGTACCAAGCTGGCTGATACCACTGCTAGTGAAGTTGGTAAAGCTTATGGTAAAAGCACCTTTTTGATTACCACACTTCAACCAGTGCCTCGCGGTACAGAAGGAGCAGTAAGCTTGGAGGGAACTTTAGCTGGGATTGTGGCTTCTGTAGCGATCGCATTTGTGGGTTGGGGAGTTGGCTTAATCGATCTATTGGGAGTAGCTTGGTGTGTGTTGGCAGCATTTATTGCTACCAACTTAGAAAGTGTGATTGGTGCAACACTGCAATCTAAGTATACCTGGCTGACCAATGAAGTAGTAAATATTTTTAATACATTAATCGGTGCGATCGCATCTGTGCTACTTGCTTGGACATGGATAACTTTCATTAACTAGACCGAGAAGAAACAATTACTCTGTTTAGGTGGGGCAAAACAGTACTGAGTGCTGAGTGCTGAGTTAAGAATTAGGAGTTAAGAGTTATTCTCCCCTTTACCCTACTCAGCACTCAAAACTCGGAACTCAGCACTCTTGAAGGGCATTGGTAGAAAATAACTAATTTACCTTACTACTGCGCCACCACTAATATTTTCAATCCTGATTTTGTCCCCACTAGACTGTAAAAATGATCGTGGCAAATTATTTTATTTACTAGCTATATAATTTTTTGACCATTTAGATGTAATTAGTTCATGGAATCTTTATCGTATTTATCCATTAATGACTAAATAATTTCTATATGATTTAATTTAAAAGTCCTATAAGTGTTTAACCATTTTCACATAATTAGTTCATGGAATCTTTATCATTTTTGACAATTAATGACCAAATAATTTCTATAGAGCAAGCAGTAAAGTACCTGCAAGCCTCTGGAAAATTGGGACAGTTCATTGGGGATATTCTCCGGCAGTATGTAATTGAGTCAGAAATCAGAACACGAGATGATATTGAAATTGGCACCGCAATAACTGAACAGTCAATTATTGACTTTAGACTGAAAAATCAACTTACTGACCCCCAAAATTTTCAAGAATGGTTAAAGACAAATAACACAGATTACGCTACTTTTCACACATCGGTTGCTTTTGGTTACAAGTTAGAAAAGCTAAAAGCTGTAGTAACACAAACAAAACTCCCAGAATATTTTATTGAACGCAAGATTTTCTTGGATCGGGTGGTACTTTCCCGGATTGTTGTTGATAATCGAGAATTAGCAGACGAACTCCAAACCCAAATTGAAGAAGGAGGTAGTTTTGAGCAACTAGCTAAAGAGTATTCCCTTTCAGATGACCGAATTGTGAATGGCATGATGGGAATCGTCAGCCGAGGTAGTATGCCGGATATATTACGGGCAGCTATTGATGTCGCCAGTCCTGGACAATTGATCGGCCCAATAGAAATCGTTGGCAAAGACTCTCTCCAAGGAGAAGGGCCTTATGGTTTGTTTCGAGTAGAAGAATTTCTACCAGCGTCTTTAGAAGATACTCAACTACAGCAAGCACTACAAAATGAGTTGTTTGAAAAATGGCTAGCAGAGAAAATTCAAAAACTGACAGTCAAGTTACAAGTGAGTTAAAAATTCTGGATAATGAATCTTTACGATTAAAAGTGCTAGCTTCTTTGCCTTGGAATCAGCCACCGCTATGCTGGTTGACTCCCGAACAACAATCCCAATTAGAAAATAAGTGTCAAACCCGCCAGTATCGTCTTGGAGAAAAAATCTGGTCAAACGATGTTGGCGGTTATCAATTCTTAATTGTGGCTGGGAAAGTCCGCTTGCGAGAAGAGGGCGTTAGCAAACCAATAGCCGCCCTAGATGCAGGGGATTGGTTTGGCGACTTCCAAAAGCTGTCTGCGGATTTTAAAGCTGTAGCTGCTAGTAAAGAAGTGGTAGTAGTTTATTGGGATACTGCACTGTGGGCAGAATTTTCTCACCCCCAAATTCTGGAATTTTGGCAAGCGTTACCAGTAGAGATGGAAGGACAAAGGGAGACATTTTCCTTCTCTAGCACTCCTTCAGTAACATCAGGCTCAAACGGGACTTCCAGCCCCCACAGCCTCCAACCCCAAAAAGGACTCCCAGCCGCCAATCTGATCGCTTCAATTTATCCGTTTGTTGCCAGCTGGAATACCGCTGCTGCGTGTTTAACAATGGTGGCGCAACAGTTAGAAAATTCTGTGCAACTGGAATGGGTGCAGCG
>CAXUOL010000082.1:0-14657 GCA_964252435.1 uncultured Nostoc sp. | reverse complement strand
CTTGAGCAGAAAGAATTCTTAAAACTTCAATGCGATCGCTGGTAAATGCATCTGTAGTTAAATTGTTTTCTAGATATAAGATACCGCTTAGTTTGCCTTGATTTAATAAAGGAGTACAGAGAATCGATTTTGGTTGAGTGGCGACGATGTAGGGATCGTGAGTAAATTGTCCTTGATGAGCAGCATCACTTAAGACTACATTTTCATGCGTGCGAACCACATAGTTGATGATGGCAACTGATAGGAAGGGGGTTTGACTTGCAGAATTGACAGAGTTTACTGGAAGAGATTGCAGTGTAGTAACCTTATCAGAATCGATAGTCCCTTCAGCTTCAATGACCCAGTTACCTTGTTTATCCAGAATCAGCAAGCCTTTTTGAGCACCTGCATTCTCAATCGTGATTTTCATCAACTTTTCTAGCAACTTGTTTGGGATGATTTCACCAGAAATAGTTTGTGAAGCTTTGAGAACGCTATTTAAATCTAAGACACCGGATGTAGTTTGGCTTGAGTCAGTCATTGAAAAGTTCAAGCTAGTTTGAAGAGTATCGATTGAAACTTTGGCTAAAAATTGTGGGTATTGAGCCTCTAAATTTTTTACCTTTGCCACAGCTCCCCAGCATTGATAAGTATAGTAGGCATCTTGTAGGTAGTGACGGGCAACGTGGTTTTGGTTTCTGGCTAAATAGAATTTACCTGCTAGTTCATAAGCAAGAGCTTCTTCGTTAAGATATTCGTTTTCGTGGGCTAGGGTTATGGCGCGATCGTAATATTCTCTAGCTTCGCTATCTTTGCCTAATACACGGGCGCGTTCCGCTTCGACTAGATAGAATTTGTGCAGAAAATTCATGGGAGCTTGCTTTGCCCATAGTTCCATTTTTTCTTGTTTAGCAGCAACCTTTCTCAGAATCTCCTTTCTTTCAGCTTCTGAGACATGAGGATAAACTGCTAGCCGAGCTAGTGTGTCATACAAGTAGGTAGTAGGAAGAATGAATGATGAGCCTGCATTAGCAGCATATTCTTCAAACTGATCTGCATTCTCAACAGCTTGCTGAAATTCTTGGAAAAGATAACACAGAGGGAGTTTATGTGAATAAGCATGCATCAGAGCAGTGCGATCTTTTGCTGCCAGATGGACTGGCATCATCTTCTGTTCGTCGTATACTTCACCAATCAAACGGCATGGATTGTCGGCTTGTCCCATTAAGTTAAGGATAGCCTGCATATAGATTTGGGTCCAATGAAGGTAAGCTTCCTGCTGAGTTTGACTAGTAGCTGTAATTGCTTTCGCCATCTCTTTCTTAGCATCTATCAGTTCCACGCCACTTAGGTACAAAGCGTAGGCATAACTAACCATAGCACTAGCAGCATATTCAAGATCTCCAGTCTCTATCCCACTTTGATAAGCTTGCAGGTAAAAAGATGATGTGTCTCTGAGAGGTTCATTCCAATGTTTGAGAAATAGCTGATACATCACGTAAGTTCTTGCTTTGAATGTTTGATCTTTGAACCGTTCTAGTAATTTCAAAGCAAGTTGACCAAACTGATAGCCAGCCTCAAGCTCTCCTATTAAGCAGAGGATAATCCCGTAACCTGCATACGGAAAAGCAGAATCAGCAGAATGCCCGTACTGAAACGATAAATTCACCTGTCGGCACCAATTTACCAAGCTCAGTTGATTAATTGCTATGTATGCAGGACTATGCAAATAGTTCAGAACCCGCATAGCTGCTAGTTTATGCGGATCGGTCATTTGAGGTAAGTCTATTAGCTCCTTGACTTGCCTCCCCGCTAAGGCAAACTTTATCTGCTCTATCTCTCGCGTCAGATCGGATTGATTCGGTTGTTCGGGTAATTCTACCCCAAGTAACTTCAGAACTTCTAGCCCAGTCTTGATTGCTTCTATGAATTTAATTTGGGCACAATAGGCTTGCATTTTGACTTCATATGCTCTGGCTTTTTCTAGCAGCGTTTGGGCTTTTTGCAAAACTACCTTAGTCAAGCGCTCCATTTCATAGTAGTTGGCAATTGTATAAGCCGCTTCTGCTGCTTCAACATACAAATCTAAGGTGAGGCTATACTGCTGCGACCAACTCTTTTTCCCCAACAAACTTAAGCCGAGCTGGAAATAATTGAAAGCCGATTGACGAGCTGTTGATGATTTGGCTTTTTTCCCTGCCTGTAGATTTAACAGAGCTAATTTATCTCGCTCTGTTCGTCGATTAATTAGCTCCCGACCTTTGTTCAACTGGTTAACAATCTCAAACAGCTTCTGTTCAAGTTCTTCAGACGATGTATTTTGCAGTAACAACTTTCCAACGCGCAGATGTACTGCCTGTGTATCTGCCTTGGGAATGAGCAAATAAACTGCTTGCTGGATGCGGTCGTGGGCAAATTTGTATTCTGCGACTAATTGACCTGACAAACCTTCTACATCAAGTTCTACCAACTGATAGGCATAGCTCAGGGGTACAATTAGACCGGATTGGAGTGCTGATCGTAAATCTGTCGCAGTTTCCCGTATAGATTTTTCATAGATGACCGCCAGTGTTTTCAAGTCAAACTGGTTTCCTATGCAAGCTGCTAATTTTAATACGTCCTGAGTTTTGAGCGGTAATTGTTTAACATTTTTGGTCATCAACTCTACAACATTATCTGCAAGTGGTTGCTTTTTAATTTGCTCTAAGTCCCACTGCCATTCCTGAGAAGCATAGTTAAAACACAACCATCCTTCAGAATGCAAATTTTTCAGAAATTCATTGATGAAGAACGGATTACCACCAGTTTTTTCATGGAGTAATTGGGCAAGTGTTTTGGCAGTTGTTGATTCTACAAAAAGCGTATCAGCTATAAGTTGTGTAACATCGTTCAAGGTTAAGGGAGAAAGTAATATTTTATTAATTGTGACTTTTGCTTTTTCAATCTCTTCCAAGCTTTGAATTAGTGGATGTGCCTCGCTTACTTCATTATCTCGATATGCCCCGATTATAAATAGATATTTCTGATCTGCTGCTATTATCAGCAATTGAATTAATTCAAGCGAAGCCCTATCTGCCCACTGTAAGTCGTCTAAGAAAATGACTAACGGATGTTCGGATTGAGTAAATATATTAATAAATTTTTTGAAAACAAAATTAAAGCGATTCCGCAATTCGACTGGAGGAAGGTCTGGTACGGGTGGTTGTGAACCAATAATCAGTTCTACTTCAGGAATTACTTCAATAATTATCTGTCCATTTTCCCCCAATGCCACTTGTAACTTCTCTTGCCATTTGTCAATTTCTGCGTTGCTTTCTGTTAGTAACTGCTGTGTTAATGAACGAAATGCCTGAATTAAAGATGCGTAGGGAATATCTCGTTTAAACTGATCAAACTTACCAGCAATAAAATAGCCATGTTGGCGAGTCAGTGGTCTATATATTTCCTGTATTAACACTGACTTCCCAATACCGGAATACCCCGCCACCAGCATCATTTCACTAGCTCCTTGGCTGACTCGATCAAAGGCAGCTAATAGCGTAGAAATTTCTCGTTCTCGCCCATACAGTTTTTGCGGAATTTTAAATTGATCGGAAATATTGTGATGAGCAATTAGGAAAGGGTCAATTTGCCCTTTGGTTTGCCACTGTCTGAGACATTCTTCTAAATCTGCCTTTATCGTATATGCTGATAGGTAGCGCTCCTCAGCATTTTTTGCCATCAGTTTCAACACGATCGCCGAAATCATTGATGGAACTTCTGGCTTGAATTCGTGTGGTGGGGTAGGTTGTTTAGCAATATGACAATGCACTAGTTCCAAAACATCATCTGTAGGGAAGGGGAACTGCTCCGTCAGCAATTCATAAAAAGTCACTCCCACCGAGTAAAAATCAGTGCGATAATCAATCGCTCGATTCATTCGACCCGTTTGTTCTGGCGAGATATAAGCTAGCGTCCCTTCTAATACATTTGGGTTGCGAAAGGTTGGGTTTTCTCGCGACAGTGTTGTTGAAATTCCAAAATCAATGAGCTTAAGCTTACCTGTCTTCTGATTTAAGATAATATTTGATGGGTTAATATCTTTGTGAATAATATGCTGCTGGTGAACCTGACCGAGAATGTCAACAATCTCAATTGCCAGATGGAGAAACTCAGCAATTGTGAATTGCCTCTTAGGAATTATCTGATTGAGAGATTCGCCGCCAAAATCTTCCAACCCAATTACCCAGTAATTTTCTATGTTTTCCAAACTATAAACATTGATTACACCTGGTAGATGAATGCTTCGGGTTGTTTCATACTCTCGCTTGAACCAAGCAATTTTTTCAGGGGGAGGATAGGCTTGTTTGAGCATTTTGAGGATAACAGGCTGGCCATCTTCTAACTGATGTCCCCGATAGACTAGCGAGTTGCTGCTATCATGCAGTTTTTCAGTAACTTGGTAATCAGAAAAGTTAAACATTTTTACCTATCTTTAACTCCTTAAAAGGAGTCTTTATTAGACAAAAAACCGCAACAAGTACGGTTTGAGTTAAGAAAATTTAAATTCACTATCCAGATTTTTGCAATTTCTCTTTAATTTTTCGTACCAAACATGTAGCAATCCGAATTGTTTACACCACATCCTATATCAGGAGTGATTAAAGTCAGGTTTAGGGTCATCTGGTGGCGAAGGAGGAAAAGGATCTGGATCTGGCAATGGATCGGGCCCTGGATCGCCAGAGGTAATAGCAAGCTGAACTAATTCGTCTGCAAATAACGCTGCAATTTTAGTGGATTCTTTGCTCATCATTGCAGTTTGCTCTGCTTCAGATAAACCTACCTCGTCCATTAAGGAACAGGGGTTATTGATGAAAATACTTTGTTTGTTAGTGTCAAGTGCTAAATCTGTTAATAAATAAAAGAGTTTACTCATGAGATATCCTCCAAATCTTTAAAGTAGTGACCAGTGAAGAATGTAAGCTAATCATCGTTGATTTTTTGAGTCAATTCCCTTGAATTAAGAATTTCAGTACTCGTATCATGCAACTTTAATGCCATTGCAACAAACGACTTTTTAAATCTCTTTGACCGTTCATCGTTTGAAGATACTGGAGTTTGATAAAGTCTTTCCCCTGCATAGTAAGGATTGATTGTCATTGCAAGCGTCAGATAAGGATCTGATGTAGTAATGCCTCCCTTCAGAATAAGGTTTATGTCGCTAAGTAAGAAAAAAACATTGCTACATGTCTGCGTCAGTGCATAATTTTTCCATAGCCATAATTGTGGCTCCTCACCAACATTTAATCTAGGGTTATCTATCACATCGTTGAGAATAAGCTGTGTTAAATTATCTTTTTCCCCGGCTGTGTTCCTTATCATTTTCAAAATATTAATTTTTTCCTCAATTTGTTCTGGCGGAACACAAATTATATGTCTTAATACCTTTTTACATATTTCAGGAAATTCTAACTCTCCGTCTTCAAAGAATCTCTTTAATATTGCTTGAATATTATTTTTATCATTTTCTGATAAACACCCGCGTTCCTTCTTTTGGTTGGCTTCAATTACAGTAAGAATTAACAGAGCAATCAAGTCACCTGGTTGAAGTATCAAGGCTTGTTGGGCAAAAGCGATCGCTCTACCGTAGTGTCTGTCTTTCCGTTCTTGGTCTTCTTCATTTTTCGTTAAATAAAAAGACAGTAGTGCATGTTCGTGAAGATTTATCCTCCTGGTTTCTAGGAATGGGACGGGAGAAGAAGAGTTTTGCAAAATTCCTATTTCCGGGGCTATTACTGTCTCTACTTCTAAATCCCAGAATGAATCCTCGTATTCTTGAGCCAATCTGTAAACTGTTGCTCGCATACCCCATGCCCAGGTATATGTGGGAATAAGTTCAATTGCTCTGTTAAAGCATTTCAAAGCATCTTTTTTACTTGGTTTATCTATATTATCTTTTGTCAGCAGCGATTGCAATTTTATAGCAGCGCTAGTCATTTTCAGGCGGTAGATTGCTCCCAAGTGAGCTAATGCCCACGCATAGTTACTTTCTATTGCTTCTTCTATTGTTTTAGCGTTTAGTGCTTTATGGAAATGTTCTATAGCACATTCGAGATATTGCTGATCCCGATTTTCCGCAATTGCCCAGAGACGATAGGTTTCACCTAGCTGTGCATGTGCCCAAAAATACAGATCGTTCTCTTTGATTGCTTTCTTTAAGTAACATTCTGCTTCCCCATAATTCATCAACTCGTAGTAAGTTGCTCCTAGATGAGCATTGACCCAAGCATTGTCTGGATAGCATTTTAGGAGCTCTTCAAAAATCTTGCTCGCCTGTTCATATGCCCCTGACAAGCGAAGAGTTTCTGCTTTTTGGGCGATTATCAGATCGTTTTGATTCATCTGCATAAAATTTCTCCTTAACTGTCACTTAACGCTTAATTCCTTGAGATTTGCTCAGAAGCTTAACTAGCAAGTAATGCCTGAGTTCTCGGCTGATCCCGCCAATCCAACCAAGCTGGATCGTGACCGACTAACTCAATGGCTTCATCATTAATCGAAATAGCTTCTCGAAGATATTTCCATGCTTCCTCGCATTTCCCTTCCAAGATTGCTAAGCCGCTAAGTCGGTACAGGATATCTCCTCGATCTTCTGTCTCCCATTTAGAGAGCAATGCTGCCCGCGCTCGCTCGATTTCACTTTTTGCTTTGTCCAATCCCTGCCAGCGTGCCTTAGCTACTGCAATGCAGTACAAAGCTGTAGTGTCATGCGGAGCCTGTTGCAACCTAGAATCGCAACAGGCGATCGCCTGAGAATATTGACCGTCGTAGCAAAGGATCAACCCTCTCTCTATTTGCCAATTTTTCACAAATATGGTTTCGTCAAGGGCGATCGCTCGGTCGAAGTCAGTCAAGGCTTTCTCGTAGCACTTCATCAGCTCGTAAACCCGGCAGCGATAGGCAATTGCCCAAACGTAATCTGGCTTCATCTCAATTGCTCGATCCAAGTCAGCCAGTGCCATTATGTAATAGGCTTCCCCTAGAAATCGGTAGGTTACACCCCGGTGAGCAATAGTCCAAGTGTACTCAGGCGTTAGTTCAATGGCACGGTTGAAATCTGTCAGAGCTTCTTCATACCGTTTCATAAGATAGTAGGTTTCTCCCCGGTGAGCGATCGCCCAAGCGTAGTTAAAATTTAGCTCAACAGCGCGGTTAAAATCGGCTAGCGCTGCTTCAAAATCTCCCATTAGCCGATAATTCTCACCTTGCTGAGCTAGAGCTTTAGCCTTGTCGGTGTTCTGTGCGATCGCTTGGTTAAGATCGGACAAAGTTTGTTGATCACACTCCATCAAAGAACCTCCTCTTTTGTAGTTTCTTTAGCAACAGACATACCTAAACGCGCCATCATTTCCTTGTCCACAGGCGCTAAAGCTTGAGGCGGAACATAAAGCGTCGAAACTTGGGTAATACTGCTCTCTGGTAGCTTGGACAGAGGAATACGCTGGATAACTGGTTCGCAAACTGGATAATAAACTGCTGCTTCGTAAACAATCACTTCATGGTTAGATCCATAATGTGTCTTTAAGACCTCGGTCAATATGGTTAGAGGACGAAAGTGTTCCCCCGGCTTGTAAAAACCAAGATTACCAACCATTGCAATCTGCCATAAAATCAAGGCACTGGTGGGATCAAATTTGCGCCGCCGAATTAAAAAGTCTGTTGCTTCAAAACTTTGACATCCGTTTCGACCGGGATCGAGACCAAGGTCAGCAAATAAGCAATCTTCGGCAGAAATCCCAGGTAGCATCTGCGCTCGAAACCCTTCTTCTCTAGCCTGTCTAATAGCTGCGTGTGTAGAATCAGCTAATACCCCCGGATGACCATAAAAAACAGCACAAACATTCAAGCCCTTACGAACTTCTGTCAATATTCTTTCGGTCATTTCCCGATAGGTATCTTTGCGTCGTTGATTGTTCGTATTATATGGCAAAGCTTCTGCTGTGGTATTTAATTTTTTGAGCCATTTGGCTGTTACTGGATCAGCCAAAGCATATAAAACCTTATCCGCTTGCTCTATCCAAGCTTTTGCCCCTAAGGTCAGATTAGCCACCAATTGAATACCCGTACCAACAATTATTAAAGAACCAGTTTTCAAATTAAATTCCCTTTAATTTCATTGCTTTCTCCAGTGCTGCTTGGAGTTTTTTATATCACCTTAAGATTTGGTAGGATTCGCTAAGTCTGCTAGCTTGTTAACTAAAGAACTAATGACAGCAATTGCCCCTCCCCCAGAAACGACTACTTGACTAATCCTAGAAAAAACATTAATTAACTTTGCAAAAATGCCAATAAATGTATTAAAATCTTCTAGTTACTTAATAACTGCGTTTAAATTCTTTATTGTTGTTTGTAAAACTTTTGCAGCTTCGCTTTTGATATTAGTTTTTCTCTTAGTCTCTGAAACTCATAAAACTCATCCCAGAACTCATAGAAAAACTCATGAAAAATAACATCACTAAGTAGAAAGAAACTTACATCCACAACATGGGAAAAGAATTGAGTCGCTCTTCTGTCAGCAGTTCTGACAACCAACCCATTTTCACTGGAACTTCGTAAAGCCGTCCAGGCGCTAACCTTTTCCACATATGGCGCATTCCCGGAACGATGACTTTGGCAACTCTTAGTCCAATATCGGGACGAGTCTGATCTAAAACCAGCATTTCTAAACCATTGTTCTCTACGATTTGTTGACAAAGCTTGACATCTTCGAGTAAATCGTCACTTGCAACTTCGCGATAATCGCCACTGACTTTAGCAGCAATTCTCTGGCTTGGAACTAAATAAGGTTGATTTGCTAAAGTTGCGGTTTTCCACCAATCTACCGCCAAGCGATCTGCTGATGGGGGATATTGAGTACTTCCATCAGCGTTTGCAAATAAAACATTAGGTAAAATTTGGTTAACTTCAGTCAAGGCTCGACTAATAGCAATCTTGGCATCGAAATGAGCGCCATAACCCAAAACAATATCTTCTACAGAGTGATCGCTTCTTTGAGTCACAGCAGCAAAAACTGGCCTACCTTTCCCTGCACTTCTACCCCCAAATTTTGGCGCAAACTAGCGCAATCGTCGAAAACACTGAGAAAATGATGTTTAGCGATGTAATTATGAGTTAATCCATTCCCAGGAATTTTATTTAGTTCTCGCACAACGCCAGTAATGGGGCTAATATGATGCTGATATTTCCTGAGAGTTTCTTATGGCGAACAAATACGGTGTCCTCCATCGACAGTAAAGGTTTTCTGGCGGTGTTCTAAAACAACAGGTAAGGGATTGTTGGTTAACCCATTTACCATCTCTCCACAACTAGAACATTGAGGACGCTTCACCCAACTATGATTTTGAGTTTGCAGTGCGATCGCATCGTAAGCAATCAAACTGCTTTCTAATTGTTGATTTTCCCCTTGGACAATCCACTTAAATACCTCTGTGGCTGCCATCCCTAAAGCAGTTTGTACTGTAGATGGCAAAAATCCTAAAGGAGGAATTAAAGGGGAAGATATTTGCTTCTGTCTCTCAATAAACCCTTCAATCGGTCTATTCTCTCGCAAACGCTGGGCTAAACAGTTCCAACAACCAGTTTTCTGAGGATTAAATAAAAAGCCAATCCAGACTATTGTCCCTAACGGCTTAACAAGTATCCAAGGAGTTTGGGATCTTAAGGCTTGTTGATTGAACTTCTCTAGCTCAACATTGAGATAATCATCGGTTAAAACTACTGTCAAATTACCTTCGTCTGCTACTTGAATTTGCAGAGACTCAAGCACAGCAATCAAGTCAGATGCAGCAACCGAACCTAATGCTTTTACTGCTACTTTAGTCGATCGCAATCTTTGATGGGCTACTGTAGGAGCAATATTAAGATGATGGCAGAAGATTTCTAAGTGCGATGGGAGAGAATTATCTTCTTGAATAAGATAGCTCTTTTGTTGCATTTGTAATAAAACATATTGGGCTTTAATACTCACATTGAGAACTTCTTGGAAAAAAGTGGTAGCTGACTGTAAAGATTTTGGATCTTGCAGTAGCAACTGTTGAATGGTATCAATAATTTCGTCAATATTGCGTTCACCATCGATGAAAGTACCTAAAATATATTAAATATAATCGTTTAACCAGACTTTTTCTCTTTCTGACAAAAAAAAGATATTGTCTGTTTCTATAGTTTGAATAGAATAACAAGGATTGAATTTGATTTTAAGTTTCATTGAGCTTTATTAATTGTTTTTTTACTAATTAAAGTGTAATTTTAGTAGAGTTAACTTGTAGTTAATTTTTATTGATTTTATTTTTTAAAAATATGTTTATATGTATTTATTAAATTTAAAAATCAAACTTTGGCACAATTAATGAGAGTTGATAAGTAAAATGGATTTCCGCACATTGGATTTTAACTGAATTTATAATGAATCTCAGGTAGCTTTTAAATTATTGTTACACAATTTTTATTAAAATAATTTCAAAAGCTCATATAAAAACTCATAACTTTTTATAAAAAGCAATGGAATAGCTCACCTATTTTTATCAATTAACTTTAGCTACTACCATCCTCATAGCCCTAAAACAGCATCAGTCTGTTCAGCAGTATCTCTGTATCTCTATTTGCTGCGCCAACAGTTGTTTAGCTTTAACCACTAAACCGTACCACAAATGATGGCTTGTTCGATGCAGATCGTGTGTGTACAAGTCAGTGAGAGGGGGATCTTTTTTTATATTCAAACTCCAACAAATTCAGCACTTTTCCTTCCAAATCGGTCAAATAAGCACGGTTCAGCTTCCCCAACGACTCCAAAAACCTCTGCACCGACTCCTCCAGCCCACTCGAATACACCCGACTGATGCGATCGCAAATCACCTGCATCTGCTCACATTCAGCAGGCAGGTAGTTGAAGGACTTCAGGTGCTGCAACCCAACCGTGTACTCCCCATCCCAGGTTTTGACAGTACAGCTGAATTCGCCCACATGGTTAACTATGCCCCAGCACCCGCCCTTGCCTCTGAGTTCGGGGTTGTCTTTTGCTAGTATTTGGCATACTTCGCCCAACTGGTAGGTATTGGGTATTCTGGTACGTTCCATAATTCTTTGCACAACATCAGTGACGATCCTGGCACTGGGAACTTTACCGCCAGCCTTCTGTACTGCCCGTTGCCAAACTTCAATCTGCTGCTGGGGTTCTAGCTGTGCCAGAGGGCGCACTTGTCCTTCATTAGTTGGCAGGATTCGTGAGGGGTTAAGTCGAGTTTTGTCTACTTCCTCATTTTGGGAACAATTTGTTCCCATTTCATCCACTTCTCCATTTTGGGAACAATTTGTTCCCGTTTCATCCACTTCCTCATTTTGGGAACAATTTGTTCCCATTACTATGTTGTCAAATACTACAGAACCAGCTATTAGATAATTGACTCGACGATGGGTGTATCCAAATCTATCACGACAATACTCCTCAAATGTGCGATGAGTGGATCTGTATAACCTGCGATCGCGCAACTGAGCCAATGCCTTGCCTGCCTCAAAAAATGCACGTTCCACCTTGCGTTCTAAATGCAAGCGATCGCTAATTTCCTGCTCGGTTAATTCGGGAATTTCAACAGCAGTAACGGTAATTGTTGCTGTAGCTGTGTCTTCTTCTTGAGCAAGATTATCTGGTGATGTGCTGTCAGTAGATGAAGAGATGGTGGATTTTTTGGGCTTTGAGGATGGTTTAGCCATGATTTCACCCTTCTTAAGGGTATTTGCTCAGACTGGCTCACTCTCATTATGGCGGCTGTAGTCAGGGCTACAAACGCTTAAGAGAGGCTAATTTCAACTTCTATCGCCAGAACCTCAACTGAACCCCTAAGCGATCGCTTCTGTAGAGTCACTGAAAATAGTGCGTAAGTTAATGGCTTGAGATCAAGCATCCTTTAACTCTCCATTATTCCTGGCACGCTCCAACTCTTCTTCGCAAAGGACTTCTATTAAATTTGACAGAGAACGCTTCCTAATCTTAGCTAGCCGTTCTAAGTCAGACTTTAATGCTTCGTCCAAGTAAAGCGATATTCGCTTTTTATCGGCAATTACTTCAGTCTGATTCAATCGTGGATTGAACCATTCTATTAATGCAAGTTCAACTTCAGGCAAGAAATCAGGCTCAATAGACAAGTAAGCTATCCTTACATCCTTTGATTGTGCTAACTGTTTGTAGCGATGATGTTTTAACCATCTTTCTTGAAGATTAACAGTTCTGCCAATGTATTGAATGACACCTTGAGAATCTATTGCAAAATAAATGCAAGCTGTCTTCGGTAAGTGTGATCGCTTGTGAAGAGATACGGAAGGCAAAGCAAGGGGATCTATAGTTTGCAGATTGATCATTAAAATTTACTCCAAAATTCATACATGAAACTTATTCAATTTTCCAAAGCATTGATTATAATAAAACATCTTTTTCTCACATAAAATTTTAATTTGCGACTAATAAAGCTCTAAAAAATGATAATTTTAACCTAAATATTATAAAAAACACTCAACTATATCTATCATATAGTGTTTTGACTAAAGCTAGCTTGCTCTACAAATAAATTATCAAAACACAAATAATTTAATTAATGGCATACACGTTTTAATAATTGCCTAGTAAGAATTTATTAGGATAAGTCAAGAGTTTTATCCTTGTCCTTTTTAGTAAGATCAATTTTTCCTTGCAAGTCAGCTTCTCCAATATGAATACCTCTTTTATCAAAAACTTCTAAATGTGCAGATTTACCTTCATGTAAATTATCAACATACCAATACCGCGATGTAGTTAATTCATAGTAAATAACTCTTCCATCATATCTGAATGAAGTTTTTCTAAATCTTGTTGTATCTTGTAAAAGTGTCTGTTCATCTCGTGGCGGTTTAACAGCATTAACAGAATATTCTAGTGAATTTATATTTAATTTACTTTCTAACCAATATTCCAGAGCTTGTTTACTATCCACTCCATCTATACATATTGGATTGTCTTCAAAATTATTTTTTATAACTGTAATTAAACAACAATTATTAATATGCGGATGAACAAACTTAAAACTAGAATTAACAAAATTTAGCAATAAGTATTCTTTCTGTTTATCTTGAACTTTTCGTTCAGTTATTTCTGCCAAAGAAGTATTGCAAACATTTTTATAATCATTGTCAACAGTTAAACAATCAAATAAATCCTTTGAAGAGTGTAATTGCTTTCTACGCCATTCTTTAGGATTTGCTCTATTAAAAACGATATTAATAAAAGCAGTTTTTAAAGATTTATCTTTTAGTTGGTTCAGGCTAGAAGTAAAGTTGGAGCCTTTAATTGCTTCATAATTAGCATATATATTATTATCTTCTTTATAAAGCTCTTTAGTTTTAATTTTTTGATTAATTACTTCAAAAATAGAGTTAAAAATTTTTATAGCATCTCGAAACTCTGACTCTGTAATAAACTGTCCCTCTAATGATAATTCATTAATAAATATTTCCATCATTTATATCCCAAAAAGCCGCGAAAAATCCTTATCCATTTGATCGAAAAATCCTTCTGGCCATTCTTCAATTCCTCCATCAGGCTGGACAGAAATTTGTACAACTGGCTGTTCTAGAGTTTGTTGCAGATACAATATATTTATATCTATTGATGTAATAATTGTGTCAAGAACGGCTATACGTAAGCCATTTAATATATGATCACTATGTGATTCAATAAAAACTTGTACACCACAACTGCTAACTCTAGCTAAGAATTGAGCTAATTGGGATTGTGCTTTCGGATGTAAATGCGCCTCCGGATTTTCCACAATTAATACTTCACCCGGTTGAGCAATCAATCCTGAAACAATAATAGGCAAAATGCAATGATACCCAAATCCAACGTTAGCTGGTTTAAAACGGTCTTTAGAGTTACTTGTATTAAATAAAAGTTCAAGCCTACTACTATCAGAATTAGGAATTTCAACCTTTGCTCCATTAAAAATTTTATTAAGCCATTCCTCTGTCTGATTATATAAAATCTTTGCATCTTGTCCTAAACATAATTTCTCGTTAATTAAATAATCTCTCTTTTTATGGAGTAAATTAACTGTATATTCTCCTTTAGCTCCTACATTTGGAAATTTATTTAAAGTATTTTTACTGTAAGACTCTTGTGGGCCTAAACGATCTGCTGAAATGTAATGTATCTTATGAAAATATAATGATGTATGTAATGAAAATACATCTAATTTAATTTCGTATTCTTTGGGAGTTTTAAAATCATATCCTTCACCATAAAAAGGTAGTAAATTTAAAAGCCTACAAGTTCCTTCCCTATCTTTTTTTAACCCTGGAAAGTCACCTTGATTTACTTCATTAAACTCAAATCTATTTAAAGTAAAAATATTTGAATCATTGATCTTTTTATAGACACCTTCAAATTGATAACTAAATTGTTTTTCACTAAAATTTACAATAATTTTATCCTTGAAAGTAATATTATTGATTTGAGCAACCATATCATCTTCAAAATTTTCCTCAAAATGATAGTTTGCACAACCATGAATTATAAGGTTATTTTTTTGATTAGGATTAAGAATATATTTATCAGCATAGTAATATATAAATTTTACTGATTCATTTCGTGAAACACTACTATTTTTAATATC
>CAXUOL010000081.1:0-14661 GCA_964252435.1 uncultured Nostoc sp. | reverse complement strand
TCAATGGCACTGGCTATCAACTTGCTGATAGTCAGCTTTTCACTAATAGTAAAAAATCCCAAAGTTGATCAATCAAAATCTAGAATAAAACTCTGCCATAGTCATCTAAGCTACGGCAGGGTACCAATAACCTTGATACGGTCGGGTTCATGGGCGTTGTTATGCCGCGCAAACTTGCATCAATTAAATTGGGCGTTCCCAAGGTTCACTGTACTGCCGATAACCAACCTGCTTGAACGCAGAGATCATCCGCACATTATCAACGGCCGTATCGCAAAATACTTGCCAGACTCCGACCTCTTGTAATATTCGTGTTCCCCTAGACAGCAGATCGTTCCCAAAACCAAGCCCTCGATACTCTGGCACAACTCCCATATAGTAGATTGTTCCTTCCTCTAAATCCGCTTTGGCACATCCTGCAAAGATGACCGGAAGTACAAACCCTACAATCTCCCCTGCTTCGTTTATTCCAAACTGCCACCATTCATCTTGATACGAGAAGTCTTCGCTTGCTGAATTCAAAAACATCTCAACCGCTGCATGAAAATCAGGTTCTGCCGCTCTTTGTTGATCGCTGGCATCAACTGATTCAGCCATTACCCGTGCAACAGCTGAAATGAATCGATCGTCTTGCAACGCTTTGACTGGCTCAAAGGTCAACCGAGGCGAAATTTCAATCAACGGTTTCGGCTCTTCCCAAACAAAAGGCACTTTCAGAAAGGTTTGCTGACTCATAGGCATCGATAATCTGTGAACTTCACTGACTATACTACACAATACTACAAAACAGATATCGCCTGATTGCCGAACGCTCACGAATTACTTCTAGCTACTGCCCTCACTCAGGATTCAGCGGCATAACTATTATTTCTACCGATTAATGGGCGTATGCACCGTTTAATAACTCGCTCAGAGGTTGGCTACCCAACGATTACCTCACTGTTCCTTATCTACATAATCCGTACTTACAGTAACCTGCTGCCAAGCATCCAAATCCGTTTTGACCCCTGACAGTTTTTCCTGAATCAGGCTCATGGCATCGGTGCCTAATGCCAGTCGCATCGGTGGATGAGGACTTTCCACAGCTTTAATGATGGCTTGCGCCGCTAATCGTGGATTGCCAGGTTGCTTACCATCCATCTCTTTGAACCACTGCAATGAAGCACCGCTCACGGTCGCATAGGCATCAATGGAAAGTTCTGCTGCTGCCAGAGAGCGTCCGTTAAAATCTGTGCGAAATGCCCCAGGTTCAATTAAAGTGACCTTAACTCCAAAGGATTCAACCTCCTTAGCCAGGGCTTCAGACGTACCTTCCAGAGCAAATTTAGCGCCACAGTAGAGGCTGCTTCCACCAAATCCCACTAATCCTGCTGTGGATGACATATTGACAATGTGACCGCTGCCTTGCTGACGCATCACAGGCAAGACCGTTCGCATCAGACGGAGCGCCCCAAAGAAGTTGGTTTCAAAAAATCGGTGAATATCAACATCACTGACTTCTTCGAGTGCGGCAATGAGTCCATGTCCAGCATTGTTGACCAGCACATCAATTCGACCAAATGTAGCGATCGCGGTATCAACTGCTGCTTGTATGTCTTGGGGCAGTGTTACATCCAAACGTACAGCCTTTGCGGTTTCTGGATAGTGTTCAATCAAAGCGCGAAGTTGCTCTGGTTGGCGAGCAGTAGCTAGCAGGAAGTCGCCCTTCTTCAACACAGCTTCTGCTAGGGCCCGTCCGAACCCTGTTGAACATCCTGTAATCAACCAAACTTTAGGAGCGACACGATTTTTGTCTGAGTTCATTTGTTTTCTCCAATACAAAAACGATGAGAGGCGAGGATCGGCGCAACTGCAATTCTGTAACTTACTTTCCACATTAAGCAGCCTGAATGGAGTTGCGCTTGTCCCAGCTTCACTCCAGAATTTGCAACGAGCAGGGGTCGTCTACAAACCGCTCGAAGACCAAACGCTCTATGTCAAGTTGGCAGTTGTTTGGCGAAGTGCAAACACCTCGCCCGTGCTACACCAATTTCTAGCGCAATCAAGAGCCGTTACACGATTTAGTGCAGCGTTTCACTAAGCAATGCTGTTGAGGCTTATCAAAACGCTTGTACTCCCCCAATTCATAGATGCGCCCATTGGACTATTCCTCATCATCCAGTTCATTGTCTTCCTCCTCAAAATCATCATCGTCTAACTCAGCTTCCAAATCGTCGGTTTCATCGAGGAAGTCGTCATCGTCAATAAGTTGAATTTTGCGAGGTGGCTTGGTCGCTGGTTTGGATTTACGAACGCTTTGAGTTTTGTTCCTATTCTTATTTGGTGGCAATACTTCCACGTCTACAGATACCGATTCTCCTGGCAAAGCAGGTAGGGATTGAGGTTCATTAAAACCAGCGATCGCATCATGTTGTTGCCAAATTAGGGCTTTAGCTGTCGGCTGACCTAAATAAAATTGAGACAGATTTTCAACTGTGGGTTTGGTATAGTCTACAGTCTTACAACAGTCGTGTTTATTCTTACCTTCGCCCTCTTTGACAGCTTTGAACTCGACTGACAGCACACCTAAGCTACGCCACCTATCGTTTTTGCCGCTAAATGGCACTTGGAAATAGTCAGCAAAGGTTTTCTCCAAAGAACGGTAAAACTCCTCACGCACCGACTTAAAACTCCAGAGAGCTACATTCTTAAAGCGGACAACGACAGGAGTAGTATGCAGGGGTTGATTATCCTCATCTAGAAACACCAGTGCATGTTCTGAACACACATCCATTGTTTTCTTGTCAAGGTTATGCTTGTATTCATCATAAAGCCCAACAAAAGAACCACCTAAGTCTTCAACATCTGACTTATAACGGATATACTCTGGCACAAAAGCTAAAACTAGTAACCGTGCTTGAGTAATTAAGAGTCCAGTAACATCTTCAGTTAGGGTGACAATAGTTAGGTCGTTTTCATCAGGCATATCAAGCCAGCCAGCCTTTTCTAACTGGTCTTCTGGAATTAGAAGTCCGGCGGGTTTGTCATTAACGACAATGCCGTAAGGCAGTAACGGTCGTCTAACTTGGTTATAACTGTCGCTGAGAAGTTCTGGATCAATATCGTCAATATCAAGGTCTGACAATTGAGTGTTAGGAGCTTTAGATTTAGCTGCTTGAGCTTTGGTATTAGCTTTGGGATTAGAAGCAGCAGTTTTGGCAGTAGATTGATTGGAGCGATTAGAGTTGTTTGAAACCCTAGATTTAACCATTGGAGTACATAAATATGATTGCCCAACGCATGAGGCGTTAGCCTCAAAACTTATTTACCAATCGTTGTTTATGAGGCAATTACTCTCCACCACAGATTTAAATTACGCCATCAAATAAAGTATCTTGAATGCTAATTTACAAACTAGCGAAAATATAGATGAGGATGACAGGAGGTTAATCATGAAATTATCACCATTATATGTGCAATGGGAGCAAGAGGCTCAAAAGCAAGGGCAACGGATGGTTGTAGAAAATTTACTAACAGTTCGATTTGGTACGCTAGATGAAAAATTAGCCACAATTATTCACCCTATTCTAGAGCTACCTTCACAAGAGTATGCTTCTTTACTGTTGCAGTTATCGAATCTCTCCCGTGAGGATTTATTGGCCAGATTTAACAGCAACCACTCATAAAGAAAAGATGTCCTGTATCTGAAACTCCTCTAAAAATAGAGTTTCTAACACCTCTAAAAAAAATGTCCAAAAGGTCAATACCCTAGCTTTCACTTGGTAGTTAAAATTTCTGCTAAATGCCTACTTAACTGCTATGAACATTGACCAGAAAAATCTACCAGACAACCAGATCACTGCTAACTCAACATTAATTGAAGTCTCATCCTTTCAAATACCTCTGGCTAGCATTGACTTTGGCAAGTTGTTTCAGCAGTATAACAATCCCCAAGGTTGGATGATGGTCGGTGGAATACTGTTCGTTATACTGTTGTTGCAAATCAGTGGTACTGGTAAAGGAAAAATCACCACTGGTAAAGTCTCCGGTATCAGCGAGAAACTAGCAGCAACTAACCTAGCACTCAAGCAAATCAAGGAGCATAAACACAATAAAGTTACCCTGTGGTCTGGAACTCCTCGCTATTGGGTAAAAGGCAAGTGGCGGGGGTTGCTGGCTAACATACAAACTATGCTTGGTGCTGCACCTACAGTTTGGTTTCCCAATGCCGAAAGGGGAACACTGGTAATAGGTGCGCCTGGGTCTGGTAAAACCTACTCTACCATAGACCGGATGTTAGAAAGTGCTATGCAGCAAGGTTTTCCGATTTTACTCTACGACAAGAAGGGCGACCAGCTACGACTCCATGCACCCCTAGCTGCACGTTATGGCTATAAAGTACGAGTATTTGCCCCCGGTGAACCCTTTAGCGGTGTGATTAATCCTTTGGATTATATGCGTGATGCACGCGATGGGGTAATGGCGGGGGAAATTGGACAAGTGATTAACCGCAATGCTTCCAGTGGTGGTAAAAGTGATGAGTTCTTTGCTAAAGCCGGGGACTTGTTAGCTAAAGCACTTTTACAGTTAGTCAAGGGTTCACCTTACCCAGATATGGCGATGCTTTATGCGGTGCTGCGGTTGCCAAAACTGGTGCAACGTCTTGACCATGCAGTACAGTCAAAAAGGTTGGATGAATGGGTGGCGACTTCATTTATTCAATTTTTGAGTGCCAAGGATGCAGAGAAGACTATTTCGGGGATTTTGACCACAGCAGCAGGTACTTTCTCATCTTTCATCCAAGCTGATTTGCTGAGGGCATTTATAGGGAAATCGGACATTCCCACTAAGCTTGAAGGTAGAGAGATGGTGGTGTTCAAGCTAGATGATGAACGCCGTAGTGTGGTTGGGCCTCTGCTGGCGGCTGCAATGCACTTGATGATTGTTGGTAATTTAAGCCGTCCCCGCAAAGACCCGTTGATTATTTCTTTGGATGAATTACCATCAATTAAGCTGGACAGATTACCGCAGTGGATTAATGAATATCGTTCCAACGGTGCCTGCTTTATTCTGGGTATCCAAAGTTTAGAGCAACTTTACGATATTTATGGGGATAAGATGGGGAGTGCGATCGCATCAGCTTTCAGTACCCATGTTTTATTTAATCCTGGTAACTACAAAACGGCTGAGGATTACTCCAAACGCTACGGTGAGAAGGAAGTGCTGATTAAAAATCGTACCACTGGGCGTAGGCGTAGCCCGCCGCAGGCATCGCTTGGCGGACAAATGAGCCGTTCAATTAGCTGGAGTGAGAATTTGCAAAAAATGCCTGTAATCAGTGCTGACGAAATTTTGAAATTTCCTCAAGGCAAGTGCGTAATTACCAGTCCTGGTTACAGTTCAGAGGGACAAGCTTCTATTCCTTATCCTTTAATTATTCCCGTGTCCAAAGCCGATGAAAAACGGGCGCATGATAGTGAGGCTCTTTGGGACACACAAGTTAAACCTGCATTGTCAAGTCAGGTGACAATTCCTGATATTAAAACGTTAACACAAGCATTACATGAACGGATTGAGTCAGCAGCGCGGATGTTGCCATTACCAGAGGAAGATGTAGCACCTGCACAGGAGTCTAATAACAGTGAAACTGATGTTTTAGAAAATTTCCCAACACGAGTTTATCAAACACCCGGATTGCAAGGATAAGAGGCTGGTAGCTTTTAAGAAGCGAAATATTGTTGGATATCTTGTTGCTCACTGCGTAGAATCTTCAGTGTTTGCTGCTGGATTTGGGCAGCCTTTTTTCGCTTGTTTAGGCTGTGTTCACCCCGTTTAACTCAGTGTTATAAGCTGTCGTGTCTGTAATTTTCTAGAGCATTACAGAGTTACCAATGGTTACAGAGCTAAAAAGTGCAAGTTATACGCGCGATAGCTTACTATTTCAGAAATTGGCAAATGTATTGAAATCAAAATTTCACCAATTAATGCTGAATCTTAGCAAGACGATATCACCTTTTACCCTTGACTTTTTTCAATGCCGCTTGTCGTACTTCTGCATTGAGCAAATAGCCAAAACCCACCTTTTCTAAACGCAGCACAAATTCCTCTCGTGTATTGCCCAATTTACTAGCTGTAGCATCCAAATTCCAATTATGCTGGGCTAACTGACTCAGCAAATAAACTCGGCGAGTCTGCATTCCTGATAAGCGGTAAGTCTTCAAATACTCCAATTCCCCATTCTCTCGAATAATCGCTTCCCCAATATGATTTTCTTCATTGGGGTTGAGGTCAGTAATAAATCTTTGTAACATGAACGAACCAGCAGTATAGACTTTTTGGGAAATTAACTTGCGTCCTAACAGTCCCTCTGCCATGAAACCCTGAAACGATGCCCAATCTGAACGCATATTTTGTACTGCTGCTCTCAAGGCTGTTAAATCATTAATTTTTGACTCATCTAAAGATACACTCATGGTCAAAGTCGTATCGTGCAGTAAAGCGTATTGGTACAATAACTCACCATAGAAATCTTCTAACAAGCTATTGTGCAAAAGTCGATAATCCTCTGGTGTCGGTACTACAAAAGCTGATGCTAATGCTTCGGCAACAAATACTAATACCCCAACCTGTTGAGAGTGAATTTCAAATACCCGCAAAGCATCTTCAAGTCCAGCAATGTAACGTCCACTAAAAGAGCTTTCCATTCGGCTACCCACCCCATGAGAAAGGGCATACTTAGAATATTCACTCCAGGCGATATCAGGGCCAGAGAAAAACATTGATAAAAAGCCTTCCATTGCCAAGTGCAGGGGCAAAAATCTCAGTTGATTACTAGATTCTCGTTTCACCATCCGGTGCATTAACCGGACACTGGCGCAACCATAGTTTAGTTGTTTACCATCTGTTTTAAAAAGCTGTCCCCCAAAAGCTCCCACAGGACTGCCGTCATTAGTCCAAGACAACACTAGTCCGTGAGGAACATAGGAAAAATATTTCATTCCTGGTGCTGTCATTTCTCCTGCTAAGGAAACAACTGCTAAATCTTCATCGTAGCTACGACGCAGTAAACGCAAATCGTTACGTACCTGATGGCGCAATAATGGCACAATCCGCACTGCTCCCCGTATTTGAGAAGGAGCAATTTCTAGTCCTTTGAGTGATATGTCTGCTAACAGATTGCTTTTGGATGCCATAGGATGGTGTGTCTATTTTTATTAACTTTAAGCAACACCGTATTTGGTATAAGGACGTTTGTGTGGGGGATGCAAGCCTAAAACAATATCTGAAGCTGGAACTCCTCTTTCCACTAGCTCTTGAGCAATATCGGCTTCTGTCATGTTGTGCTGAATCCAAATTTTATTATCTTTAATGTCTAAATGAATGTAACAGGCATAAATACGATTAAACTCTTGCCAACCAATATCTAGAATTTGATAGTGATCGTGTTCTGTATCAAAAATGAGTTGACATTCAATATTTGGTTCGTTTGGGGGGTTTGGGGTGGCATGGGCAATTAATAATTCGCGCACAATTTGGCGATATTTGGCTAGTTTTTCCATTCGATTATCTCCTCTGTATTCGGTTTATATGCTATTATTTTTAGGGCATAATGTGATATTGCCGCTTGAGTAAAACGCTCCTGAAAAAAAGTATTAAAAATATCAATAGGAACAGCTAAATAGAGGATACGATCAGGCTCTGTCATTTCTAAGGCAAGGCGATAGTTGAGAAACTGCCCTAGTGCATTATGAAAGTCAGTAATGACGGAGGGATTGATAAAGCTTTTAACTTCTACAGCAATTTTCTGCTCATCTTTTTCAGCAGCAAATACTTTTTCAGCAGCAAGATCAATCTCTAGTTTAACGCGCTCTATGCGAATGATTAATGGATCGCTAGTAATTAATTGTCCATCCGTCTTTGATTAAGGCTTGCTTGACGGCTTGGTGGAATAGGTCTTTGGCCATAGTGGAATATTTACAACGGTTTTCAACTATATGAGGTACACCTATACCTTACAGCCTACACCCTGTCCAACATTTGCTTGACTCGCTCTGCTAAATATGATTCCAATTCAGCTAAAGATGCAGAACCTTCAACAAACCGGGCAAAGCCCAACATCGTAGGTAAATCTTCTGCATCTCGTAATCCTACTGTGGGGATTGTGGGGCTAAGGGGGTGTAAAGAAAAGTCATCGGCGTTGTAAACAGGATTGCAATGAATAATGGAAGTTTTTTGTTTCTGGTCTAAATGATGACGATATACACGTAGAATTTCCGATGCTCCACTGGGGGGATCATTTTCCCAACCATCGGTGACAAGTACTACTAAATCTGCGCCCCAGTCTAAAGCATCCAGTAGGGGAGTAGCAAGGTCTGTTTGTCCACGAGCTAGAATCAGCAGTGGATCGCTGGTTGATGCTGTCCAAAAAGCTTGGTATTCCTGGGATGCTGCTTTTAGTAAGTAATGAGTAGCTAAAGCTACCCCTAGAGGACGACGATGTTTTTCGGCTGAACCGGAACTGGAGTAGCTGCAATCTAGCACTGCGGCTACTCGTCCTAGTTTTAGAGGTGATTTTCTTAATGTGAAGGCAGCAGATTTCTCTAATGCTTGGTTTAAAATATCCCACTGCTGTTTGCGAGTATCCAATGGCAAAGATAGGATATACAGCGCCAAACGAGTTAGGGGGAGACGACCTAAATTAATGTCGATTTCTACTTCTGTGCGGTTGGCTGAACTTTGAAAGCGCAATTTTTCATTCAAAGTCATTTGCTCTTGAATACGGGATAAAAAGACCTCTCGTTTAATTCCGTGTTTTGCTGCTAAACCTTCGGCAACTGTAAAGGGTAGTTGATAAACTGCTTGAGCGCTATAGTGTGCTTGGCGAAATGTCTCGAATAGCTCTGTTTGATAAACTTGCTGTTTCCATTTACCAAAGAGAAAATTACCTAATTCTCCTGGTAGGGTGAGGTGAGCATGGGAAGCGATCGCTCGAAATTTGGAGCGATACTTGACAGCATCAAAGTTTATGTCACGTTTTTGCTGGAGATAATCACGAGCGATCGCTCTGCTACGACGATTATTGATACTTCTTTTCCGCAATTGTTGCAATACCTCCCAACCTCGTTGTGGTGGTAGGGCTGTTAATGCTGCGGCAATTAATGCACCTTCTTCTTGTCGATGTTCAGGGGGTGTATGTTTTCCTGTTGCTAGTAATTTGAGGATAATCTGCGCTTGGTTGAAGTGGTTAATCCCTGCTGCCATTCTTGGGTTTGTTGCCCATTTGTAATTGAATGAAAGAGACGACGACCTCTACTATCAAAACCAATTTTATCCGCAACTGCCATAAAGATTGAGTAATCTTCTGGTACTGGTAAATCTCCACCTTTGCGCTGAAGAATCAAAAAGCTGGTGATAATTCCCAATCCACATTCTACCTGAAAGTTTTCTGTAGGTAACTGAATGGAAGCAATTAGCAAAGCCATGTCTTCTAATAGCCATCGGCGAAAGTGTGCTTGGTTAGATGAAGAAAGAATTCCATTAGATACCAAGATACAGACTATTTCACCAGGTTGCAATTGATTTAAACATTGTTCTACAAATAAGCACTCTTGTTCTGCTTGGGTTTTCAACTTGGATGTAATCACGTAGCTTCCATCTCCGTGTTTTATCCATTTATAAGCCATCTCAAATCTGGCTAGTTCTGAATCGGAAGTGAGATTAATTTTGCAATAGGGAGGATTGGCAAGTGCTACAGTAGGCAAGGAAATTGGCAGAGGAGGATTACTGACACAATTTTGAAATAGTTGTTGCCACTCAGTAATTTGAATTTCCATCAAAATAAACTTCCTTGCAACATATTTTGTGCTTTAGTATTTTCGTATTTGATACCATTAATCAGCAAACTATTATTTAGCTTCGGTTTAGGTGTTGATGCAGAAGTTTCATACTTTAGATTTGGTCGGATAAAAGAAATACCCTTGCCAGTCAGGGTGTCTCCGATGACTAAATCTCCACCCAAACTAGGAATAGGCAATGCCAAGTAGGGAGCGTAAAGCATGAAGTTTAAACTTGCTATTTTTATTAGTAGCGAATCCCACTCCCAGCCTGTCAAACTGATGGCATAATTGGACATTTCCAATGCTAATCTTCCTGTACCAAGTGCTGGTTCATATATATGAAATGGTGCTATTGCAGCAGAACTCTTAACTACTGCAATAGCCATTATCCTGGCTGTCCAAGTAGGAGTAGGATAGAATTTAGCTCTTGATTGTCCATAATGATTAGCAGCCAACAAATGACCAAAGTAATCGAAGGGACAAGAAATCAAAAGCTTCAGTTCCAATTCTTGAATAAGACGATTACTCGCACCGTTACATCCCTCTGGCTCATGAGGCAATTTAGTAATGCTGGGATGCCCTAGAGCATAAAGTAACCAGTCAGTGAAATAGGGAATAAATCTGGAAAAACTGCCACATCCACCTTTAGGAATAGATTGCAGACAGCTTGAGAGCATCTGTAAAACTTGAGGATGTCCTAAGTCTAAAAACTCAGTTTGTGGTATTTCTTTAGGTAGCTCTCCAGTTTCCATTGTCCATCGCCATTGCTCCCACCTACCTTGATATTCATCATCTAATTTCAGTAGTTTTGATAATAGCCATCCATGTTCCAAAGTTGATTTGAGTACCATCGGTGTTATCTGTAATAAGCATTTGCCAATGGCAGAGGCATTAGCCTCTTAAATCTTGACTTCTGGAATAGCTTCTAAATTGACCATTGACGATAACTCAGGAATGACTATGTTTGATTGTGATTTTTCATCTTGAGGTTTAGTCAGTAGTTTAATTAACCATTTTTCAGTCTGCATCTGCTCCTTTTTATTCCAGCGTACATTTAATCTTTGGGCTGGTTTCACAGGATGTAATGCTAAAATTACGATTTGTATTTGGTTAGGAATAACTGAGTATTGTCTAGCCGTAGTCCACAGCTTCACCCGGTCTTGCCAGCTTAAATGTGGATGGCGTATAGCCCATTCATAAAGCCTGGGAATACCTTGCTTAAATGCTATATTTGTTAATACTTGAATAAAGTGCTTGTCGTCATTAATTGCAAGAGGTGCAATAACTGGATTATCGACTAATAACTTTTTCCGAGATTGAAAAATTTCCGGTGCAAGTTCTTGTGTTTGAGAAACCCACTGAGCAATTTTAGGATAGGCATTTAATAAAGGTTCTATAGGAAGTCCTAAAAATAGTTGTTTCATCACCAAGGAGAAGTTATCTGCAACTATAGAGTCAAAGGCAGAGCGATTTGGATGATATTTTTGACTGGGGAATAGGACTTGTTGCTGTGTTTTAGTAATTTGTTGAATATCAGCAAGATTAATTACTGGCATGGTGGAGAGAATATAACATCTCTCCCATGCAGCGGTAAGCTGCAAATTAATTATACGTACAGCCAAGATACAAGAGCTGTCAATCAAGGACATACACCTATTCGTCAGGCAGTCATTGATTACAGCATATTATATTTAGAGATCGATCGGGTTGTTCGGCGGTTGATTGCTATGCACTCAGCGATAGTACGGCTAATATCGGGTAAAAAAAGTACATCTAATAAGAACTGTACAATTACTGCACTAAATCTGAAGCAGTATTGTATTGTCACTTTGGATATTATTCAGTCTATTAGAGCAACAATTAGCGTTAGCCAAAGGCTTTGGCGTACCCTTACTCTTAAGCAAGCTACGCGTAGCGTCTCTAAGAGTTGCCATCGCTCCGTTTTATTTTTATTGCTCTCATTACTTCTTTATTTGTTACAAATGTTGTTTTTCTGCGAAAGGCGATCGCCAACTCCATATCTTGAGGAAGATATTGTGGATGGAGTGTCAATACGATCAATCCTCTACTTCCGGCTCACCAATTGTCTTCTGTGCGCCATGACGAATATGGAGAATTCTCACTGTGGGAACAGGCTGATCTTCAAGAACCGTAAATAGAATACGATAGGTTTGCTTTCCTTGCCCGTAAAGAAGCTGACGAATTTCTTGACTAAAGAAGGCATCCTCTCGAGCGATTGGACAGCGCCGAGGCATTTCTTGTAGAGAGACGATTGCTTTAATCAGCCCTTGATACCAGAGTTGGGCGCGTTCATCTGTGGTAAACTGAGAAAAACTTAAGAATGCGGCATCCGCTTCGGCTTTCGCAATGCTAGAGAAATCAATGCGGTACGTCATGCTTCAAGAGACAATCCATATTTCTGATTTTGTTCAGCAATGAAGTCCTCTAAACTCGAAAATTGTCCTTGCTCAAAATCATCAAGCCCACGTTGGATTCCCTTTAAAGCCTCAAAAAAATCTTGATCATCCAAACTCAGTCCTAAAGTCAGCACCGCTAGCGCCATTTGCGAAATATCTTGTCCAGTACTTTCAGCACGCTGTCGCAGCAGTGCCTCAACTTTCGGTGGCAGATCAAGTGTAATGGACATTGTGAGTTTTCCGAGCGTGATACTGGTTTTATTATAGCGATGCCTGCTCTGGGCGTAGCTGCGACACCTCATAGATTGGGTAAAGCGGACTCTCAAGTGTGGGAGTGCTTCAGCTACGCCCGTTGTAGACATCGCGCTAATTCTAGATACCTGTAAAATTAAGCTGCAAGCGATGGCAACTTTTAGAGACGCTACGCGTAGCTTGCTTAAGAGTAAGGAAGGGTACGCCAAAGCCAACTCTTGGAGACGCTTTGCGTAGCTTGCAACTCCTGCGGAGTAAGGCTAACGCATATCTTATTAAGACATTAATCGTTCAATGAAAATTATAGACGTTAAGATTAAACAAATTGTGTCCCAAATTCTTATGGAGTTTCTGGGATGAATAGTGGCTTAACTTATGAGCAAGAAACCTTTGTGCAAGATAGTATCTCTGTTAGATTGGAAAAATTGGCAACTAATTTAGCACGGATAAGTCAACTTTTCAGTGACTCTACGCATGAGGATGTGGTCAAAAGCCTGATTAGAGAGACGATGTATTTTCTTGAGTGGATAGCCCCAGATATAGATATTGACAATGCTTTTGAGTTAGCAAACTTAGGAAGGTTTCTCACACGCTGGCTGTTTAACTGGGAACAAGCCTGGAATGACACAGAAGCTAAAAACCAGATTATTCAAGAGCTTGGCACTTGGTCAGACAGTGTTTTGCAAATGTCAAAATTACCTGCTGTACAACAATCCTAACTGATAATGACTCAATCCCAACCTCCATTACCACAACCCAAACTAGAATCTGCTGGTATTACCTCTGACCAGTATTTTGAATTTACTCCAGAAAAACTAGAACTGAGTAACGGATATTTGGGTTATGGTGGACAAGATCAACTTGGGTTTCATTTATCTGTTCTCACCAACATGGGATTGTTGACAGCAGTTCGACATACAAATTTGTCGCTGTGGCTAGAAGCACTCAAAGGTGTGGTAAGAGAAAAACTACCGACTGTCAACGCTCAACCAGAAGTAGCAGAAGCAATGCTCAATCGATTTAATTGAGCAATCGCAGACTTGGAGGCAGTGATTGAGTATCTGGAACAATAAAATCTGGAAGTTGAGCGATGTCTACGACGATGCTCTTGTCAAACATCAAGTGTAGGGCTACGCCTCGGTGGAGGCGATGATCTCCGACCGACCAGAGGCGATCGCATCTAACAACACTAATCCCATTTGCTTCAATAAAGCAGTGTTACCATCAGGGCAACCATGTTGAATTAGACACTTGGCACAGCCAGTATCACAATTACAATCTCGTGCGATCGCTCTAGCAGCACCAGCAAGTTTTGGCAGATGTTTAAACACAGCCTCAGCCGCACCATTACCGCCATCACTGGTATCATAGAAATAGCCTGTGTAATTGTTATTTTCCCCTAACTCCTTCACTACTGTAAAATTCACCTGTTTTAGATCAACTCTAGCCACCAGCTGTAACGCTCTCATAATTTGATGCCCGAAGCTGTGGATAGCAATCAAGGTACTGGAATATTCCCACAACTGTTGATAGCCAGGGGGAATCGGTTCTCCACTGCGGGTTAAATTGGTTCTAGTTTCTTTGGCATTGTGCTGGAGGTATTCCCGCGCACTTGAGTTTATTGCTACTTTGACCATTGGTGCTGAAAATTGAGTACGGAAAGGCTGCTCAAACTTTTCTTCTGACAGGGTTTTCACAATTACAGCTTTGCGTGTGAGTTTGCTACAAAGCGGACAACGACGTTCTTTAGGTAGCGGCTCTTTGTAGTTAAGACACCGCTTGTTCAAACAAGTCTGCTCATAGATTTGGGTCATTAAACTGTAACCACTGGTAATGTGTTTAACTTCACCAAAACTAAGTTCCAGGGTTAAGTATTCCTGACAGTCATCAACTTCACTGACTTGAGAAAACAGCAATGGTAACTTCACCAAATCAGTTAGCACTGTTAGGCTAATGGTTTCTGATTCCGTAACTGCAACTGTAAACAGTGGGCTATCTGCTGTCTGTTTTAATATTGCTTGCTTGCTGTTCAAGTCAAGGGAGATGCACTGATAAGTCAGCATTCGTCCATTGGTATCTTGTCGTTTGTAGATGGCTTGGGGATGGACTTCCCGGTGAGCAATACAGCACTTGCGTCTATTATGAGGTACACTAGATTAAAATATAAATACTTTTAA
>CAXUOL010000080.1:8841-14755 GCA_964252435.1 uncultured Nostoc sp. | reverse complement strand
ATTCCTCTTTCCCCCCAATATATCGGGGGGATTAAGGGGGGTAAAGAATGTACTTCATTTAGATGCAAAATGCTGTAGGTACTGTTGAGATGAAACTCTCCTTTCTATATAACGAATCTGTCTCTAGTATTGGTAGAGCCGTTCCGACTAATTAATTATTTATAAATTAGGAAAAAAGTCACAATAATTTGAGTACTTTTTTACTGGTCAGGTTAGGAATTCTAGCTCATGTGCAAACTCATTCCAACTTCTAAGATTAGCTGGTGTGAGTAAAGCAGCAACTTTTTAAACATCTTCTCACCGAAATTGAGTCAGAACAGTTCTATTACATACAAAAAACAAGAGAAATAAATGATTAAAAAACAGATAATTTTACCAACCCTGCTATTTGCAACTATCCTAATTGGAGGAATGACAGGTTGCAGCAGTTCCAAATCTCCAGATGTATCTCAAGGGAATGATTCTGGCACAAAGGTATCTGATACTTCTACGACGAACTCTCCAGCAACGAATACGCCAGAACGCACTCAAAAGCGCGAAGAAATTCGCAAGCAAGTTGAGGCAGTTCTCACCCCCGATCAAGTAAAGGAATTGTCAGCAAAATTACAAAAAGGCGAAAAAATGCGTAAAGCAGTGTTCAGCCTAAATCTTACTGCTGAACAAAAGACTAAAATTCAGGATATTTTTAAGACTGCCTATCCCCACCGCAAAGGAAAATCTCAAGATAATTCCTAGTAGTTTTATCAAAACAGAATTCATGAGTCAGGAGTCAGAATTCAGAAGAAATTATCTGCGACTTATGGTATTCAGCCTTTCATTAATTGCATTCTGGATTCTGAATTCTGAATTCTGAATTCTGGATTATTCTTCAATAATTTAAGTATGTTTAAACAAAAATTTCTCGTCAATATAGAACTGGCTGTTATAGCCGCAATCCTTGTAGGAACTAGTCTATACACTTCCAAAGCTCTAGGTAAACCCCAACCTAGCTCTCAAAAACTGGTAGATGAGGTGTGGCAAATCCTAGATAAAAATTATGTTGACGTCAGCTTTAACCATCAAGATTGGCAAGCAGTTCGTCAGCAGTATCTTAGCCGTTCCTATAGTTCCAAAAAACAGGCTTATGGAGCGATTCAAGAAATGGTGGCGAAATTAGGCGATCGCTACACCGAGTTTTTTGATCCACAAGAATTTAAAGCCCTAAATAATGATATTTCTGGCAAACTCAGTGGCGTAGGGCTGGAATTGGCACAGAATGAAAAAACTAAAGCCTTAACCGTTGTCGCCCCAATTCAAGGAACCCCTGCTTTTAAAGCGGGTATTTTGCCGGACGATGTAATTGTCCAAATTAACGGTCAAAAAACTCAGGGGATGAAAATTGAGGATGCGGTGAAGCGGATTCTGGGACCCGTGGGAACCAAGGTAGTACTCATGATTCAACGGGGTAGCCAATCGCAAACTTTCAAACTTACTCGCGCCAATATTGCTATCCATCCTGTAACTTACAACACGCAAACAACAGCAGCCGGTAAGATTGGTTACATTCGTTTACCAGAGTTTACGGAAACTGCGCCCGCAGAAATGCATCGGGCAATTCAAGCATTAGAAAAACAACAGGTGCAGGGCTACGTTTTAGATTTGCGTTCCGATCCAGGTGGACTGCTGGATGCAAGTTTGCAAATTGCCAGTATGTGGTTGAAGCAAGGAGCGATCGTGTCTTTGGTAAATCGAGATCAAGTGAAAGAAAGCTACGATGCATCGGGACATCCTCTCACTGACAAACCCTTAGTAATACTCGTTGATAAGGGATCTGCTAGCGCCAGCGAAATTCTTTCGGGAGCGCTGCAAGATGACAACCGCGCCACCTTAGTAGGGACTCGCACCTTCGGTAAAGGTTTAGTTCAAGCCGTAGAGCCACTAGAGGATGGTTCCGGGCTGAAACTAACGATCGCTAAATACTACACACCGAAAGGTCGAGATATCAATCATGTCGGTATTGCCCCAGATATTAATGTGGAGTTAAGCGAAGCACAACAGAAAGCCTTACTGCAAAACCAAACCTTGGGAACATTAGCCGATCCTCAGTATGCTAGCGCTGTTGCTGACCTGAGCAAATTGATTCAGTCTGGAACCAATCATCTGAGTTTGCAACGTGGAGAATAAGTACTGTCGTCAACAAGTCATCTAATTCGTAATTCGTAATTAAATTATGATTGCAACTCTGAATTAATCGAAATTACGAATTATTCTGTCAGGAACTGTAGTTTTCTATCATGCCAACCCGCAAAGCCCTACGACTTGAAATTTGTGAACCAGTCCCAGGTCTGCAAATCCTGGTTAAACTTAGTAACATTCCTTTAGTGCGGACAATCATAGCTGTTGTTACTCATCATCAGCTAGCGATCGTCGGGCTTGTTTTTGTTGCCACCTTGGTTTTTTCGATCCGGGAAAATGCCCCCTGGCTGACAGTACCTAAACAGGTAGCGATTGAATTCTTTTCTGCTGTATCCCAGTCCCTAGCTGCTTTATTGGGGGTGTTAATTGTTTTCCTCACCTTTACTAGTCAGTTGATCGCTCAAAGGAGATATGAGGACTACTATACACTTCAGATTCAGATTGACCAACTTATTCGTCTAACTCAGTCTCTTCCGCCGGAACTCAGTAATTTTGATAAAACTCTGATCGCACTGATTAACTATTTAGTTCCCTTACATTTAAAAGATTTCCCAATCTGGTCAACTAGTTCTCAGGTGCTATCTTGGGACAAGCTTTTAGATAATTTCAAGAATGAACATGAATTGACGCAAGTACAGCAACAATGCTCCTTAGCTACACATCTGCATCAACAACAAATTTTACTTGTCATCAATAACATGGAAGAAATTCTGGAAAGATTTTCCAGGCTTTATAATCGCATCCTAGAGATGAGCCGTTTCATTCTTGCGATTGTCAAGTTGTCCTTTCTTCTAGGAGTTTCGCTTGTATTTTTGCTGTTATTTGGGATTATCGATTTGCAAAGGAAGTTTCCCGATATCAGCCTACCTGTAATTGTTTCTCTAGCAATTTGGGTATTGATTGCTCTTTTGGAGCTAGTACTTGATACCTGGTTTTTTTATAAAAACCTCTATGGCTCGTCGAGTCACTATCTGCATTTTTTCCCAAATAAAAAATATCCTAATTAATAAACAGAGGCTAACTCACCATGAGTAACTTAACATTCTTAAACACCAAATCTAGTAACACAAGCAAAGCATCTCAATTTACAACTGATACAGTACGTGCTTATCTTCAAGAAATTGGGCGGATACCTCTGTTAACCCAGGAGCAAGAAGTTTTTTTTGCCCAACAAGTTCAACAGATGATGAAAATACTTGCTGAATCCGAAAAACTGACTGTTGAATTAAAGCGGACACCCACACTGTCAGAATGGGCTGACCAGATGCAGTTAAGCGAACAAGAACTACTTCAACAGCTAAATCAAGGGAAAAAAGCCAAGCAGAAAATGATGGCGTCTAATCTCCGGCTTGTGGTGTCAATTGCCAAGCAATATCAAAGACGGAACTTAGAACTGATGGACTTAATTCAAGAAGGTACTTTGGGTTTGGAGAGAGGGATTGAGAAATTCAATCCGGCTCTAGGATATAGATTTTCAACCTACGTTTACTGGTGGATTCGTCAAGGAATTACCAGAGCGATCGCTCAACAAGGACGCGCAATTAGATTACCCATTCACATCAATGAGAAGTTAAATAAAATTAAGCGCGTTCAGCGAGAGTTATCTCAAAAACTGGGTCGTGTTGCTACTACTACGGAAATTGCTCATGCACTTTCTTTGGAGCCTAGTCAGATTCGAGAATATCTAACTTTGGCTCGTCAAACTATCTCTCTCAATCTTCAAGTTGGCTCAGACAGAGATGTAAAGTTAGAAGACTTAATAGAAGATTACAGATATTCAGAAAATGGCTATACCACTGAGCAATCTCTCAATCAGGAAATTGAAGACTTATTGTCAAGTTTATCTAGACAACAACAAGAAATTTTAAACTTACACTTTGGTTTAATAGATGGAAATGAACTTTCTCTAGAACAGATTGGTCAGCGCATGGGTATTAGTAGGGAGCGAGTTAGACAGATAGAAAAACAAGCTCTCCACCTTCTATATCGGCAGTTAATAAGTAATAAGTAAACACAGACAAAAACATTTAACTAAGATGATGGAATATTTTAAATATGATTAATTAGCAGGTCTTTAAAAATATTATTTGTTTGAGTTGAAATAGACAAAATAATCATTATTTGACAAGACACATCGAGCAAACCGGAAAAAACTAATTATTCAGATGTGCCACCTCAAATGAAATTGGTATCATTTAGAGTTGAGGTGTAAAGGGTTTCACGGTTTTTAATTAACTAAAATGCATTGGGAGTTCTGATGAACCATGATATTTCTAACGAGAGTTTGACTGAGAATAGTATAGAAGCAGAGCTACCGCGATCGCCAAAAAAGAAAAAGATTCGTTTGGTAATTTTGGGGGTAATATTGCTGGCTGGGCTGGGTTTTTTGGGTATTTATACAGGTGCAGCCAAATCAGACAAAGCTGAAAAATCTGGGCGTAATAAACAGCAAGCGACACCTGTAACTGTGGCAATGGTGACACAAAAAACGGTTCCGATCCAATTGCAGGCGATCGGTAATGTGCAATCGGGGTCTACGGTAGCGATTACACCCCAAGCTAGCGGACGGATTATTGGAGTTTATTTCAAGAAAGGTCAAGATGTGAAAAAGGGACAACTTTTATTTACCTTGGATGACCGATCGCAAGCTGCTGCAATCCAGCAAGCTCAAGGTACTGTCGCCAAAGACCAAGCCTCGGTACAACAAGCCAGAGACGCATTAACTAGAGATTTGGGTCAGGTAGACCAAGCTAGGGCGACTTTAGTCAAAGATCAAGCCTTAGTGCGACAAGCCCAGGCGAATTTAGCCAAGGATCAAGCACAAGCAGAATTTGCTCAGGGACAGAGCGATCGCTATAGTGCATTGTATAAAAAGGGCGCGATTAGTTTAGATCAAGCACAGCAATACGTTTCTAATAGCAAATCGGCTACAGCAACCCTACAAGCAGATCGAGAAGCGATCGCTAATGCTGAGGCTGTTTTGAAAAGCGATCGCGTGGCGCTGACTAATGCTGGTGCAGTTGTCAAAGGCGATCAAGCTGCGATCGCTAATGCTCAAGCCGTTGTCGTTTCCGACCAGGGAGCATTAGACAATACCAAAGTGCAATTATCTTACGCCAAAATTTATGCACCGATTGATGGTCGCGCTGGCAATATTTTAGTAACTCAGGGCAATGTGGTACAAGCCAACAGCACGACTCCACTTGTTACCCTCACCCAAATTCGCCCAATTCAAGTTGCTTTTTCCATTCCCGAAACAAATCTGCCCCAGGTACAAAAGTATATGCAGAATGGCAAGCTGAAGGTAGATGTAACGTTCCCTGATAATCTATCTCAGCATATACCAGGTACTTTGACATTTGTCAATAACACGGTTGATAATACTACGGGAACAATTCAACTGATTGGTGACTTTGATAACACTCAGGGACATTTGTTTCCCGGTCAATTTGTCAATGCAACGCTAACGCTAACCGAAGAACCGAATGCAACGGTTGTTCCCTCCCAAGCCGTGCAGAATGGCCCCGATGGGCAGTTTGTCATTGTAGTTAAGCCAGACATGACAGTAGAAAACGTTCCAGTTACAGTTAGCAGCACCATTCAGGGGCTAGATGTAATTCAGAAAGGGCCGCAACCAGGCGATAAAATTGTCACCGATGGTCAAGCGAATCTCGTTTCGGGTAGCAAAATCCGCGTCAAAACAGCCGGCAATAACTCAAATGCGGGTGGAGATTCCTCG
>CAXUOL010000080.1:0-8831 GCA_964252435.1 uncultured Nostoc sp. | reverse complement strand
GGGGCGGGGAGCAGGGGGGAGAATCCCCGAAGTCAGGCGGAGGTGATTCATGAACCTTTCGGAACCATTTATCCGTCGCCCGATCATGACGACTCTGGTGATGGCGGCGATTTTGATCTTCGGTTTCATGAGTTATCGGTTGCTGCCAATTAGCGATTTACCAAGTGTGGATTATCCCACAATTCAGGTAAGTGCTTCCCGACCGGGAGCCAGCCCGGAAACAATGGCGGCATCGGTTGCCCGTCCTTTAGAGAAGCAATTTTCTAGTATTGCTGGACTCGATTCGCTTAACTCAACTAGCACTCTGGGACAGACTCAAATTACCCTGCAATTTAACCTGAGTCGGAACATTGATGACGCAGCGCAGGATGTGCAAGCTGCGATATCGGGAGCATCGGGGCAAATTGCAACCGATTTACCTAATCCTCCCACCTACAGTAAGGTTAACCCCGCAGATCAACCGATTCTCTACCTTTATTTAGACTCCCCGACTCTGCCCCTTTCCCAGGTAGATAACTATGCCGAGACTTATCTGGCGCAAAAGCTATCTACAATTAATGGGGTAGCACAGGTAGCTGTCTACGGTTCCCAAAAGTATGCGGCTCGAATTCAACTCGATCCGCAGCAATTGGCAACGCGGCAAATTGGGCTAGATCAGGTGGCAACGGCGATTCAACAGGGTAACGTCAATTTGCCCACCGGCAGCCTTTCGGGAAATCACAAGAATTTTACAGTCCAAACTAACGGGCAACTCCAGGATGCAGCTGCTTATCGCCAGCTGATTGTCTCTTACAAAGATGGAATGCCCATCTATCTCAATCAACTGGGTAGGATTGTTGATAGTGTAGAAAATGACAAGGTAGCAAGCTGGTATAACAATACCCGCGCAATTATTCTCACCATTCAAAGACAGCCTGGAACCAATACGGTACAAGTCGTAGACACAATTAAGAAATTGCTCCCAAATTTGCGAGAGCAGATTCCGGCATCAGTAGAAATTGGGATTCTCTATGATGCATCTCAATCAATTCGAGATTCGGTAGATGATGTCAGATTTACGTTGATTCTGACGATCGCTCTAGTTATCTTAGTAATTTTCCTCTTTTTACGTAACCTCTCAGCGACGGTGATTCCCAGTCTGGCATTACCCGTTTCGCTGATTGGCACTTTTGCAGTGATGTATTTGCTGCACTACTCACTAGATAACCTGTCGCTGATGGCGTTGACCCTTTCGGTGGGCTTCGTCGTGGATGATGCGATCGTCATGCTAGAAAATATCGTCCGTCATATAGAAATGGGGGAACGTCCGCTAGAAGCGGCGTTAAATGGGTCGAGAGAAATTGGTTTCACCATCCTATCGATGACCCTTTCTTTGGTTGCAGTCTTCATCCCGATGTTGTTCATGAGTGAAGTGCTGGGACGATTATTTCATGAATTTGCTGTAACGATCGCAGTTGCAATTCTCGTCTCTGGTTTTGTGTCTTTGACTCTGACTCCGATGTTGTGCAGTCGTTTTCTGCGTCCTGTAAATCATGCTAATCAAAGTCGGTTATATCAAGCTTCAGAATATGTATTTGATCGCTTCCTCGGTTTGTACGATTGGAGTCTGAAAAAAGTCTTAAAATATCACTTTACCACGATGATTTTATCTGTCGTTCTATTGGCGGTGACAGTTGGATTGTTAGTGGTAGTTCCCAAAGGCTTTATTCCTAGCGAAGATACCGGACAAATTACAGGCATTACCCAAGCAGCCGAGGATGCGTCCTTTGATAATCTTGTCCAACATCAGCAAACAGTTGCTAACCTGATCCGTCAAGATCCAAATGTAGATGCAGTCAACTCCAATATCGGGGCGGGGGCGAGTGCTAGTGGCAGTGGGGCAGCAGTTGCAGCCAATTCCGGGAGTTTGTTTATTCGGTTAAAACCGCGATCGCAGCGTCAACTAGGGGCCGATGAAATCGTGCAAAATTTGCGAACCAAACTTGCCACTGTTCCAGGCATCCAAGTATTCTTACAAAATCCTCCAGCGATACCCATTGGCGCCGGGCAAAGTACAGGACTTTATCAAACAGCACTTCAGAGTTCTGATGTCAAACCCTTGCAGGAATATGTTCCCCAACTTGTGATCAAGATGAAGAACTTGCCAGAACTCCAGGATGTCAACAGCGATTTACAATTTGCTTCCCAGATTCAAATTGACATTGACCGCGATAAAGCCTCAACTTATGGGATCACCGCCGAGCAAATCGAAAATACCCTCAGAAGTGCCTACGGTTCCTACCAAGTGTCAACCATCTATGCAGCGACCAATGAGTATCAGGTGATTTTGGAATTAGCACCCCAGTATCAGCAGGATATCAATGCTCTGTTGACGTTATACATTAACTCCAGCACAGGAGTAGCAGTTCCTTTGAAGACATTCGCCAAATTATCTCAGGGAGTTAGCCCGTTAATGGTCAATCATAACGGTCGGATGAACGCCGCTACCATTTCCTTTAACCTTGCTCCCGGTGCGTCCTTGGGAAATGCCAACCAAGAGATTGAAAAACTGATTAATCAGGTGATTCCTAAGAGCATTAGCACCAGCTTTCAGGGCGCAAGCCAGGTATTTCAAAGTTCGCTGCCGAGTTTGGGTTTATTATTAGCGATCGCCATCTTAGTAATTTATCTAATCCTGGGTATTCTCTATGAGGATTTCATTCACCCAATTACAATTCTTTCCGGTTTGCCTTCAGCAGGTTTTGGGGCATTGTTAACGCTGATATTATTCCATGTCGAACTCAATGTTTACTCATTCATCGGCATAATTCTCTTAGTGGGCATCGTTAAGAAAAACGGCATCATGATGGTGGACTTTGCGATCGTTGCCCAGCGAGAAGAATTGAAAAAGCCGTCTGAGGCGATTTATCAAGCCTGTTTGGTGCGCTTCCGCCCAATTATGATGACGACAATGGCAGCATTAATGGGAACTTTACCCATAGCGATCGGGTTTGGGGCTGGCTCTGAATCCCGCCGTCCTTTAGGGATTGCAGTTGTCGGTGGACTGGTATTTTCTCAGATATTGACTTTGTATTTAACACCCGTGTTCTATATTTATATGGAATCGTGGCGGAAGAAGCTCAATCAAGTTAAGTTCCGGCGGGTGTTCTCATTTACAGGTGGGCGATCGTGATGTTTAACTTTTTTAAACGAACCGCAAAGGACGCAAAGGACGCAAAGGAAGAGATAGATAAGTTCAAGAAGCAGTGCAGGAGTCGTTAGAGATGTTTATAAATCACAGGTAGAGCTGTTGCACTCATCACACATTTATTAAACTCACATTGAAATTGTATTTCGACACATTTCAGTTAAGTATTTCTTCCTTTGCGCTCTTTGCGTTCTTTGCGGTTCGTTTAAAAAATTGCCTTTGACAAAGAGTTAAGACTTAACTCAATAACAAAACCCATGAACCTTTCAGAACTCTTCATCCGTCGCCCAGTCATGACCACCCTGATAATGATGGGTATCCTCATTTTCGGTCTCATGAGTTATCTACTATTACCCATCAGTGCCCTACCCAACGTTGAATATCCTTTTATATCTGTCTCTGCTAGTCTCCCTGGTGCCACCCCGGAAACAATGGCATCTTCGGTCGCCGCACCCCTAGAAAGACAGTTTACCGAAATTGCTGGACTCAATTCATTTAATTCCACTAGTTCAACAGGCAGCACCAACATCTCCCTACAATTTGACTTTAGCCGCAGAGTGGAAGATGCCGCCAAAGATGTACAGGCAGCCATCTCAGCCGCAGCCGGACAACTGCCAGCCGGAATGCCTCACCCCCCTACATACCGGAAAGTTAACCCGTCTGTCTCGCCGATTCTCTTTCTCTATATGTATTCTGAGACACAGCCAATCTCGACAGTAGATGAATACGCAGAGGTAACAGTTGGTCAACCCATCTCGATGATTGATGGTGTTGCTCAGGTACAGGTTTTTGGTCAACAGCAATATGCAGTCCGCGTTCAGCTTGACCCGCGAGAGTTGGCATCGCGGGGAATTGGTCTAAATCAGGTAAAAACTGCAATTCAACAAGGAAATGTCAACTTACCAACAGGTAGTCTGTCTGGCACTTACAAAAGTTATACGATTGAGGCGAACGGTCAACTCACCGATGCTGCCAGCTATCGCCAGCTAATTGTAACTTACAAAAATGGTGCGCCCGTGCGACTCCAGGATTTGGGGCAGGTAATTGACAGTGAACAAAACGTCAAAGTCTCGAATTTGTATAGCGATCGCCAGGTGACAAATCGTCATTCTGTTGTTCTCGCTGTGCAGCCGCAACCGGGAGCTAATACGGTAAATATCGTTGATGCCATCCAGGAACTTTTACCTACACTCCGCGAACAAGTTCCTAAATCGATTGAGATGGGGATTATGTACGATCGCTCCCAAACCATCCGAGCCTCTGTCAACGATGTAAAGTTTACCTTAGTTCTCTCGGTTTGTCTAGTTGTCTTGGTGATTTTCTTATTCTTGCGTGACATCACTGCTACTCTAATTCCCAGTTTGGCGCTACCTGTAGCGATTATTGGCACTTTTGCTGTCATGTATCTATCGGGTTTTTCCCTAGACAACCTTTCACTCATGGCGTTGACCCTCTCTGTGGGCTTTGTCGTGGATGATGCGATCGTTGTATTAGAAAATATCGTTCGTTATCGGGAAATGGGTGAATCTCCGCTAAACGCGGCATTGAAGGGATCGAGGGAAATCAGCTTCACAATTTTGTCAATGACCCTCTCCTTAGTGGCGGTGTTCATCCCGATCATGTTTATGAGTGGAATAATCGGTAAATTATTTCATGAATTTGCCGTGACGATCACTGTGGCAATTTTGGTTTCGGGTTTTGTTTCCCTCAGTCTCACCCCCATGTTGTGCAGTCGCTTTCTGGGTTCACATCAGCAAAGACCAAATCTGCTATATCGAGTCTCAGAACGGGCATTTGATTTACTACTGCAAGGATATGATTGGACGCTCAAGCCCGTTTTAAAATACCGCCTGATGACACTCATTGGTTCTGGCATTCTGCTGGTAATGACCGTTTATTTGTTCATCATCGTTCCCAAAGGATTTATTCCAACCGAAGACACCGGACAATTGATGGCGAACACCAAAGGAGCGCAAGATATTTCTTTTGATGATATGCAGCGTCACCAGCAAAAGGTTGTTGATATCATTCGTAAAGACCCCAACATTGAAGCAGTTGACTCGATTGTGGGTGCAAGTGGCCCGAACGGTTCAGTCAACTCTGGGCGAATTACGATTCGGCTCAAGCCACGTTCTCAACGTCAACTCAGTGCTGACCAAATTATTCAAGAGTTAACCCCCAAGTTGAGACGTGTAGTTGGGGTTAAGACATTCCTCCGCTCTCCGCCAGCTATTCCCATCGGTGGGCAACAAACTAATTCTACTTATCAGTTCACCTTGCAGAGCTTGAATTTACAAGACTTGCGCCAATACGTTCCTAAGCTTGTAGATAAAGTCAAAACCCTACCAGGACTCCGGGACGTTGACAGCGATTTACAACTTAGCACTCCCCAAATCCAAGTCCAAATTGACCATAACAAAGCCGCAACCCTTGGGATTACCGCCCAACAAGTTGAACAAACCCTCAGCGCTGCCTATGGTTCCAGCCAAGTTTCCACTATTTATACCCCAAATGACCAATTCTATGTAATCTTAGAAGTTAAACCGGAATTTCAACGAGATCCTAACGCCCTATCGCTACTATATGTGCAATCGAGTACTGGGAAACTTGTTCCCCTGAGTGCGATCGCTAATATCACTCAAAATGTCGGCCCCCTTACCGTCACTCACGTTGCTCAACTCCCCTCTGCAACTATCTCTTTTGATACCCTCCCAGGAACGTCTCTCAGTCAGGCTACTGATGCAATCAAGCAAGCAGCCAGTGAGGTGTTACCCTCAACAATTACCCCCAGCTTTCAAGGTTCAGCCCAGACTTTTCAACAGTCGTTCAACGATTTAGGCGTGCTGTTGTTGGTGTCTATTTTAGTCATTTATCTGATTCTCGGTATCCTCTATGAAGATTTCATTCACCCAATCACCATTCTTTCCGGTCTGCCTTCGGCGGGTTTTGGCGCATTACTAACGCTGCTGATTTTCCAGGTTGATTTAAATCTTTACTCTTTCATCGGCATCATCCTGCTAGTGGGCATTGTCAAGAAAAACGGGATTATGCTGGTGGACTTTGCAATTGAAGCGCAACGAAAGGAAGGGAAAAATTCTTTTGATGCCATCTATACCGCTTGCTTGATTCGCTTCCGTCCGATTATGATGACGACGATGGCAGCTTTAATTGGGACACTCCCCATTGCTTTGGGAACAGGAGTAGGTTCAGAAGCGCGTCGTCCTTTAGGGATTGCGATCGTTGGTGGATTGGTGTTCTCTCAAATATTAACTCTTTATCTGACTCCAGTGTTTTACATTTACATGGAGACATGGCGGAAAAAGCTGAGTAGGCAAAATCAGAAAGCTGAAAAAAAGCATCTGCCAGCAGTTAAAAGTTAATCATAGTTTTTGCTAAAACCGAGCATGAGTTTTATCCATTTTTCCCTTTGGGCGATCGCAAAGGTAGGCGATCGCTAAAAATGTGGATTTTGCTGCATACATAATACCAATTTCAAAAATGATTGCTACAGATGTAGGTTGGGTTGAGGGACGAAACCCAACATTTCAAAGTCTTATATTTGTTGGGTTAAACGAAGTGAAACCCAACAAATACATCTGTTTCATTCTTTTCTGGAATTGGTATAACACTTAACGATTAGAGAATCTAATGACGATTAAACTACTACAAAGTTCTTTTCAGTTAGTGTTACACCACCAGATAGTTGTGCAAATTTTACCTGAGTAAACCCAGATGCACTGCCGTCTTGGTCAAAGAACAATGCACCTGTAGAAAAGTCATAAATGAATCGTTGATTGCTTGTTGTTGCAGATGTTCCGATGGTAAACTGATCGGGCGAGAGTGAACCTTTTGATAACCCGCCACGAAAACCAATGGCATCTACCTGAATTAATTCATTAGTGGCGTTGAAGTCATAAATAGTGTCAACACCCCCATTGTAATTATAGAAACCAAAGGTATCAGTCCCATCCCCGCCAATTAGGCTGTCATTACCGTCTACACCAATAAGGGTATCATTGCCATTGCTGCCAACAATATTGTCATCATAGCTCGTACCTGAGATATGTAATTGTTCGATATTGTTGTAGTTAACTCGATACAAGCCCACCGTAATTGAGCCAGTGTTAGTAGTAGCATTGAATGTCGAAGTAATTCCCCCAACAGTATAGTTGTAAAGGGTGAACAACGAATCGTCACCATTACCCCCATCTACCGTTTGAGTCACTAAATCAGACAGGTCAGTATCTAGGGAGTTAATGACTAGATTGAAGGAATCATTGCCATCATCCCCAGACAGAAGGTTATCACCTGTTGAACTACTGAAGCTCAAGCTATCGTCACCAGCGCCTCCTTCTAGGGTATTATTACCAGACGGGCGAGAATCGGAGTAGTCGTAGGAAGCATAATAGGAGTAGTCGCCAGAAATGTTAAGGGAATCATTGCCATCACCTCCAGAGAGCAGGTTATCACCTGTTGAACCACTAGCACTCAAGGTATCGTTATCTGCACCTCCATTGAGAGTGTTATTGCCTGATGAGCGAGAATCAAAGGAGTAGCTATAACTGTTGCTGTAGCTGCCAGAGATATCAAGAGAATCATTACCATCGTCCCCAAAGAGCAGGTTATCGCCTGTTGAACTGCTAGCCCTCAAGGTATCGTCACCAATACCTCCTTCTAGCGTGTTATTTCCTGCACCACCTCTGAGCAGGTCATTACCACTCAAGCCGTCGATGATGTCGTCACCCCCCTGACCATTGATGACATCATTAGAGTTGTCAAAACCCGTAATGTTGTTATCCAGGTCATTCAGGAAGGTAACAGTGTTCCTGTTGAACACAGTAGTTTGAGTGGAATCAGCATCAAACACATCAAAACCGTCGCTGATGCTGGTTTGTCCATCAAACAGGATATTGCCAATAGCTGGTCGTGAAGAAGTTGCTGGCAGATTATCCAGGTTTTCTAACTTGAAGTTTTGTAGAATAACTTTCCTATCATTATTGAAACCTTCAAAGGTAATTTCTAAGTTGTTACCATTTTGAGTTAATTGCAGATTTTCAACAGTGAAACCTATAAATTGCAAAGTGTCTAAGGATGCAATCACGCTTGCTGAGGGATTTAAACCTTTACCTAAACCACCGAAATCGGTGATAATATCAATGTTATTGCCGTCAGAATAGCTGTCGCTCAAGCTAAAAACAAATTTATCATTGCCCGCGCCACCAGTTAGGGTGTCGTCCGCACTCCCACCTGTCAAGATATCATTACCTACACCGCCAATAATCGTATCTTTGCCATAGCTCCCAAAGAGCGTATCGTTCCCACTGTTCCCCAGAATGTTGTCGTCGAAAGCTGTGCCTGAGATATTTAATCGTTCGATGTTCTTGTAGTTAACTTGATTTGTGCCCGCCGTAATTGCTCCCTTGTTTGTAGTGGCATTGAATGTCGTTGTGATCCCCTTTGTAATATTGACATTGGAGATGTAATCAACGGACAATACATCGTCACCCGCTCCCCCATCGATTGTATCTTTGCCACAATAACCAGAAGAGAGCGTATCGTTACCACTGATACCCACAATATTGTCATCATAAGCTGTACCTAAGATATTAAATCGTTCGATATTCTTGTAAATAACCTGATATTT
>CAXUOL010000079.1:0-14917 GCA_964252435.1 uncultured Nostoc sp. | reverse complement strand
TATCTATAGAGGATTTTTTATTGTAGATTAGAGCTAGATCGAGTAAAAAGTATACTGCACCTCTCAGAATATACTGCACTTTTATGATACTTGATTGTTGTTCATAATTGTTCACATTACACATTTATCATAATATTTTCTAATAAAACCACTTAGACCTTCAAATAGGTCAGCAACCCTTAGTTTCTTTCCGAGGTCTTTAGCTCGGATTTATCACTCGTTTTCTCAAAGCCTTACAGAACATAGATTCAGGCGTTTCACAACTGGATCAAAATTTTTAGCTGTCAGAAATGACTGAAAGATATTTTGGGTAGAGGTTACGATGAATCTGATGCCTGCGGCAAGCGTAGCCATTGTGAGACTTATGAAAAATGTGGGTTTAGACAACTAATGTTTAAGTCTTAGCTGACCAGACTATTAAATACTACATAAAGCACTACATAAAGCTGACGATTATGAATACATATGTACAAAATAAATATTTACTAGATAACTCTTCATGTTTTAAACCCGGAAGAGGAAGGCGCGAGGAAGTTTTGTGAGTTATTGTATCAATCCCCTATGTTCTCAGCGTCAAAATCCAGACAACGTTGAAAAGTGTGTATCGTGTGGTACTTCACTACTAGTTAATAACCGTATCCGTTTAGTCAAACCATTAAAAGCGCTTACTGATAATCCATACAACTACTTTGATGTTTTTGAAGTAGATGACACTGGTACTAAGTGGCATCCAGTTTGTGAACAACGAGTCATGAAAGTTCTAAAATGGAATACACCTAAGCTTGTAGAGTTAATTGAGCGGGAATCTCTCACTTTACAACTAATTCGACACCCAAAAATTCCTCGCAGTACTTTAGATGACTATTTTACTTTTGTTCCAAACAATAGTCTTCTAACATTACATTGCTTAGTTATGGATAAATTTGAGGGACAAAACTTGGAGCAATGGATAGAATCTAATGGGAAAATTTCACAATCTCTAGCATTAGAATGGCTTAAGCAGTTAGTTGAAATTCTTGATACAGTACACCGCTCTAATTTTTTTCATCGAGATATAAAACCTTCTAATATAGTTCTTCAGGTAAATGGTCAACTGGCATTAGTTGATTTTGGTACTGCACGGCGAGTAACTGACACCTACCTGGCAAAAGTTAGTGGAAGTGGGGGAACTAGTGCAGGCAGGGGAGGAGTATATGAAATTACAGCTGTTGTCACACCTCGTTATACCCCTTTGGAGCAGATAAATGGACAAGCAGTACCTCAATCAGATTTTTATGCTTTAGGGCGAACCCTTGTACATTTAGTTAGTGGTATGTCACTGATGCGTCTGCCAACAGATAAGAGTACAGGAAATTTAATTTGGCGAGACAAGGCTTCACAGATAGATAGACCTTTCGCTGATTTTATAGAAGATTTAATGGCTCCCTTGCCAGGGCAACGCCCGCAAACTACAGGAGTAATTTTGCAGCGTTTGGAGCGTTTACCATTTAAATCAAAACTTAATCGACTAATTAAATCGAGGTCATTTAGAGTTGGTGTAGGCGTATTAGGTTTTTTAAGCATAGCTAGTTTGATATATGCGTCCCTACCTTTAATAGCAAATTATTATCTAAGTGAAGGAAAGAAAGCTCAACAAGAAAATAGATTTCAGGAAGCAAAAACTTATTTTCAAAAAGCAGTTAATTTGAATTATAAGTTAAATTTTATAGTAGCAACCTCTTTTTTTGAACAAGGTGAAAAATCACATAAAGAAAATCGTATTATAGATGCTGAAAAAAACTTTGAGGCAGCAGTCAAATACAATCCTAATTTAGCTTATTCAATCTCTAAGTTCTACTTTGAGCAGGCTGATAGGCGCGGAATAGCTCCTGGAATTGCTAAAAAATACTATGGAATCGCTATCAAATTTAATCCTAAAGATGTAGTCATTTACAATAATTTGGTTTTAGTATGTCAAGATTTAGGTGATGACAAGTGCGTTACCGATAGTTATAAAACCTTGTTTAAATTAAAACCTAATGCTTGGGAAGGGCATTACGGATTGGGAAGTTTTTACGATGATCGAGGCGAATACGCATTAGCAGAAATCCAATATAAATTGGCTATACAAAATAGTAATAAAGACGCACAACCCCTTAATAATCTATCAAGATTAAAAAATATAGCTGGGGATTATAATGCAGCAGTTAGTTTAGCTCTAGAAGGCTTACAAAAAACTAAAGATCCTGAAAGACAAGCTACTTTGTACAAGAATTTAGGGTGGGCGAAATTAGGGCAAAAGAAATATGGTGAGGCGAAGGAATATTTAGAACAAGCGATTAAATTAGACTCCAAAAGAACAGATGCTTATTGCCTGCTAGCACAAGTACATGAAGTTTTGGGTGAAATTAATCATGCCAGGATATCCTGGGAAGTCTGCTTGGTTGCTGAGTCTAACCAGTTAGAGGTCCAGAAATGGAGAAAGCAAGTATTAAAGCGGTTATTGGGAGATATTGTGCCGGGATCTTCACCATAGGCTTTTTTTTGTTCCCTAATCCCGTTATGCTACTAACTTAAAGATAACCAGATAATATTTTCAATGCCCAATCTAGCCACACTGAACTCAACAAACGAAGTAGGGAAAAAAGTCTCTAGAGTTCCATTGGTAACAATTGCCTCAATAATGCTTCTATCAAACTCTGGCGGTGCATTGGCTCAACCCCAACTAGTAGCAAAGCGTGTCTGCATTAATGAAGTTGGTCGAATTATCAGCTCAGGCGATCGCTATCTAGCAGTCGGAAGCGAGATTTGTCTAGGAGATAAGATTAACCCAGCTAATGGAAGTACGGTTAAGGCTGTGTGCTATTCGAGTCGCCAGGTTTTAGAATTTCAGCAAGGTGCTGTTTTCGGTGTCTCAGGTATATGTAAGCCGCAACAGGTTCAAGCAGAACGACGGCAATGTACACCTCTAAATCGGAATGTCTGTCCGAAGATGAAAGGGCCAAGTGAAGATCAAGATTCACTAAAGCTGATTACTCCTTACGGAAATATACTTTTAAATACCCGACCGACAATTTCTTGGCATCCAGTGAAGAATGCTACCAGCTATACAGTAGAGATCACTAGTTATGAATTTCATTGGCAAGTAGAAGTGAAAGATACTATACTGCCCTATCCAAAAGAACGAAAAGAATTAGAGTACAGTGCTGCGTATACAATTACAGTAACTGCAAATAAAGGTAATTCTCCTATTAATTCTCCAGGGAAGTTAGTAGTCCATGTATTGCCTGAAAGTGATGTTAAACAGGTTTTAGAGGAGGTGGATGTAATTAACAAATTAGGCTTATCTGCCGACGAAGCTGCTTTTCTCGATCTAGATATTATATATATTTCAAAAGGATTATTAAATGAAACAATTAATTCATTAAAAGCAAGAGTGGCAGCAGGTAGTAAAAATCCAACTCTGTTTAGAGTACTAGGAGATCGTTATTTGGACGCATGGTTACTAGATGAAGCTTTTCGTGAATACAAAATGGCAGAATGGTTGGCGAAAAGTAGTGGCAACTCTAATGAATTAGCTCAGGTGCAGTCACGGCTAAAATTGATGAAATCTCAAAGCCAACCACCGATGAGGAGGAAACCTGCCCAATAGTAAGGGTGAGAGTAATCTGGATTTGATGACAAACTCAATTGTGCAAGACGTAGTGCCTCTGTTTTAGTTTTACCATCTTTCAACTCCTTGTAAAATTCTTTCATGAGCAGAGCGGTAGATTTGTCATCTACGCGCCATAAAGTTGCGACAGTACTCCTTGCTCCTCCTTGGGCTGCGATCCCAGCGATTCCTAACGCCGAGCGCTTATTTCCCTTAGCTGTCTCACAACCACTTAAAACCAATAACTCAATTGTATCTTCATTGATTTGATTTTTTTGTTTTAGTAAATTATCAAACTCTAATAAGTTGATTGGCTTGTCCCAGCTAAAAAACATTGTCAGTTGAGGAACTGAACTAAATTGAGCATGAGTTGTTAAGTGAATAATCGGAAAATTCTCTCTACTTACTTCTTTTATAAAACGATTATAAGTGAACTCTTCATTGATCAATGAAAGTGAAGAATTGGTTTGCTCTTTAACATTTGCTATTTCTTCTAGCACAGATGGCAGTTCTGTCAGGTATGAAGGAGCATTTGCGGCTTTGAAGCTGGGACTAGATTTAGAGAGTCCAGCAATTAAAGCTCTTAATTGTTTTCTAGGTAAGAGTTTGGGCTGCCGAACTTTAGAACCCAAAGTCTCAGCAATGTTGTAGTACTTCAGTAAATAATCTTTTCCATCATGAAGCAAGCCAATAGGTAAACTTTGGAAAGATGTATCTAAAGTAAACACTAATGTTCCATTTTGGGGCAAATATTTTTTTATAGGTGCAATAAGCAAATTATAAAGTGCTTGAGAATAATCAAGAATCACCTGGATTTTAGTATTAGCAAAATTCTGATCCTGTAAAGTTCGTAAAAGATGATCTGCATGAAATTTCACTAAATTTGGAGCAACAGAGTGGTGGTGAACGGATTTGTCGGGTGACTGAACAACCACCTCTATACTGTTGCCTAAATCAATAATGTGAATTACTGAAGGAATGCTATCTAAATTTTTCAAATCATTCAAAGCGACAAGATTTAGCTTGCCACATTGAAGATAATTTTCCAACTTTGCTATTTGCAATCTTTCATTAGTCTGAATTATGCGTTCTAAATTTGGATTATAATCTGTTAGGAGCAATTGCATATAGTCACGATACAAAGGCTCAACTTTTTCTTTGAATGAGAACTGTAAATCTGTATTATTTGATAAAAGATTGTTGCGAACTTGAGTCACGTTTTCAATGGCGGCACTATAAGCTTGGAGAGCCTCTTTATATTTTCCCTGCTCTTTGTACAAAATTCCTAATTCATGCTGCCATTGATAGGCAAGATCCCATGCTTGAACTGATTGAGCCAATCCCAAAGCCTGTTCAAAATATGGTTGTGATAGCTCTAGTTGTAACTTTCCTAAAGTGCCAAAACTCTCTGACTGTAATCTCTGACTATTAGTGCTTTTAGCCTTTTCTAAAGCAGATTCAGCATATTCAATAGCTAGGGAATGGAACTGTTGTCCTGGAATTTTATTTAGACTTTTAGCGAAATTTAGCTTGGCATAAACAGAATAGCTGGTTGGTAGTTGAGAAAAGACCGAATTATTTTCCAACAGTAAAGCTACAGATGGCTGTATCTGTTGAGTGATTTTAGTACGAAGAGAGGCTAATTGTGTATTCCCTGAATTGGACTCTACTATTAACCACTGATCGAAGTCCACCAGTAAGCTCAAGTGATGTAATTGAGCTTGTAATTTTATTTCCTTTGGAGTGTTTGAGGTACTAATCACTTGTTGATAAATATCGAGAGATTCAAGTACCTGTTGTTGAATGAAATTGACAAAGTTTTTCCGGGAAATGGGTTCTTCTATTTCATAATATTGATTTCGTGCTTGTTTGTAAATATCCTGTTTAGTATTACCTAATGAAAGCATGATGCCACTAGTATCAATAGAGGGCATAAACTTAGCAACAGATAATATTTCTGACAAAATTTTTTTTGATTCATCAAGCTTGCCTAATCGACGTAAAACTTCTCCTAAGTTGTGCAATCCGAGCAAATTTAGGGGTGAAGTAATTTGCTTATTGATGGCTGCTGTCAGCAGTTTTTCCATAGATTCAGTAGGTTGCTGTGGCGTATTAGCGCAAAGAGAAGTATTTGCATTTAACTTCAAAGCTGACAAAAGCGTATTACATGCACGAGGATACAAACCTAAAGTTTGCAGAGCAATATTTTCATTTATTAGGCTTTTAGTAAGCAACTTTTGATCATCTAGTTGACGGTAAATTATTGTGGCTTTTTGCCAAGTCTCAAGGGCTGACGCTGCCTGACCTTGATTCAATTGCTCGTAACCTTTTTGAGTTAACAATTGTGCCTGCTTTTGTTGTTGTGTTGCTTTATTTATCTCCTGAGCTAATATAAAGGATGGTTGGGTGATAACTATGGATAAGCCGAGAATGACTAACAACAAATACTTGAACCAATAGCGATATTTAAGCATTTTCGCTCCATTACCAGTCTTGCTTATACAAAATACTTTTAACGACACGCCAATGCAGATAATGAGCTATTAGGGGTTGCTATATTGTTTTGTGCAGTTAAGACGACATTCCCATCAAGATTTATTATCCAACCCTGAGCTTCTATTATCTGCATAGGTTCTTCAGTTTGTGATGCCTTCGATGCCTCTAAGTTATTATTGTGGATTGCAACAGAGTTATTTTGCTGTTCATAATTCATATATGGCATATCATCAGAATTAGCTGGCAGTCCACCAGCGCCAACATTCACAAATTTACTGATTGGCATACCTGAATTTTTTTGACAAACAGAGGCTATTTGAGGAGCTACTGGAATCGATTCTGATTTGAATTTAGTAGGATAAATTTCACCATCAGTATTGTTAATGTTAACAGTGCCGTTAATTCCGTATTTAGAACTTGCAGAAATTTCACTGTCACGAGCAATAAAAAGTCCTTTAGTATTAATTAGCACGTTTCCTCCATACCCATAAAAAGCATTGGCAGCAATACTGCTCTTCCCCCAAGCACTTAATATATCTGCATTGATGTTCATATTACCGCCATTGCCTCTACTACCTGCGGTCGTCGTTACAGTACTGTAATTACTTAGCTGCAAATACCGTGCATTCACGAAAATATTACCGCCTTCGCCGTTAGCGGTAGTTGCTGTAATGGCACTTTTTTTGTTTAAAGAAACAGAAGCAGCATTGATTCTGAGTGTTCCAGCATTGTTAGAACCGTCATTTCTCACGTTAACTTCAGCACCGTCTGTAACACTCAACTGACCAGTATTAATCGTCACGTTTCCAGATTTTCCAGAAGGCACTGGAGGGAGTCTGTATAACTTTTGCAAGGTTGGAGAGACGATATTAGCACTGGAGATCACCAAACTCGGCTCTCCAAAACCAAGTATCTTATCACTTACCTCTACAGATTTAAAGGCGTTAATCGTAACACTACCGCCCTCCCCACTTGCTAAAGTAGAAGCGTCAACCCTCCCGCCATCTTGAACCATTAACTTTGATGTATTGATTGTTAGGCTGCCAGCTTTGCCAGCATTGAGCGATATGGAAGATAAAATACTTGGCTGAAAGGTTATTGGTGAAGCTCCTATTATTTCTAGAGAGTTAGTTGCACTTACAGTGACATCTCCTCCTCTACCAGTTCCAAAGGTTGAAGAGGACAAGTTACCTCCATCCGTGGCAACGAATTGCCCTGTTGACACTGTAATATTGTTTGCGTTTCCAGAATTGAAAGTTGCAGTGCTAATAGTACTAAAAACAGCAGGGTCAAAAGGCGAAACCCCAAGCAATTGTATAGAATCAGAGGCATTCACATTTATATTGCCACTTGTTGCACCACCAAAGGTTAAATTATTTATTTGTCCTCCATTTTTAATAATTACCTGTTTGGTTGAAATTGCAATGTCTCCAGCTTGGCCAAATCCCAAAGTTTCGCTCCGCAAACCACCAGCTGTCCTAGCAATTGGATCGCTACCACTCACTGACAAAGACTCCGAAGCATTCACGTTTAGTGTGCCTCCTGGTAGTGTTCCTTGATTTTGATTTAAGATTACTGAGCCATCTGTAAGCGTAACTCTGCGTCCCTCTATCTGTATAGATCCAGTGCCAATGCCACTACTATCAACTAGAGCGCGTTTTGAGAAGTTAATATCTTGGAAATAAGGTACATTTTCATAGCCCAGTTTCCAACCAGAGGTCGTCGGATTAATACTGACTGAACCATTGTTGAGGCTACCCAATTCAATTCGCCCTCCCCTAGCCGTTATCACACCTCCCTCTAAAATGACATCGCCACCAACAATTGCTAAAGTTCTTTCTGGTTGCACTTGTAAATTTGCGGCGTTACTACTTGTGATCAGAGGAGAAAAAGGAGGGCCAATTAGATTGTGACCTGTACCTTGGATGCGAATTGTACCGGGATTGCTATTAATTTGCAGTCCAATAGGCACACTTACTGTTAGTAAAGGGTTAGGTTGGGGATTGTTCGTACTAAATTTAGTATCATCAGCAAAATTAATTTGATTTGCAGTAGTAGCTAGAAATGAACCACCAATATTTAATTTGGCATTATTACCAAAAACAATGCCATTGGGATTGAGCAGAAACAAATTAGCCGTGCCATTGGCTTTGAGAATGCCATCTATATTAGAAATAGACTTCCCAGTAATACGAGTAATAATGTTTTGGATATTTATATCGTTGTTAAAGTAAGCTTCATTTCCAGTAAGCACGGAAAATTTTTCAAAACTATGGAACAAGTTGCTCCCTTTTATAGTACCACCTTCTATGCGGTTGGTATTACCTTCATGTTCAACATGGGAATTGCTAGGTAGTGTTGTATCTGGTATAATCTGTGCATTAACTGGCATTGAAATGAGTAGTAAATAAGACATAACACCGCTTTTAAAACCCGATAACGGAACAGTATATAGTTTCAAAAGACCTCTTTTATATTTAAAATAAGGTTTGAATACTTGTAGGTTAAAACTTGTAAATTCAGCCAGGTCTATCTAAATGGCGCACAAGAATATAGCAGTATTGTGCAACTTAAATATTCGTAATTTAAATATTACAATACAGCGATCAAGGTTAATCTTAATAAGCGCTCAGTTGGGATATTCATACTTCATAAACAGCACAAAAGCTTTCGTTAACCTCTTTCGTAATTGGGATAGTCCAAACTTTGGCTTGAGGGATGGTGGTAAATCTTTAAAATTAAGGGATACAAAGCCTCTTTTAATGTAAAAGTTCACCAATTGATGTTTTAAGCATTTTAAATAAAGCGGTTGACTAGCTTGATTAATTAAATGCTGTATTAGAACAGTCCCTAAACCACGGTTTCGCCAAGCCGGTGCAACAAATAAACTGCCTAGCTCTTGTGCTAAGTGAAAGTTTCGGAGCTGCCCGAAGGCTACTAAATGTCCATCACATTCAATGACCCAAAATTGCTGCCATCTTAATTGACTGGGGTCTAGCCTTGCTCTAAACACAAAAAATACTATTAACCACATATCAAAAGGCTTGGCTTTACGAAGAACATACTCAGGTGGCAACGAAAAATTACACTGTATCATTTATCAAGCCATAATTGGACAATTGCAATGTACCTTGAATGGTTGATTTTTTTTTACCAAAATTATGGGTTTTGTCAATTTTTTGTGAGTACTTTAGATGCGCCGACACTGCAAAAGAGCTACTTCTGTTTGATCCTTGAGCGCACCAGTATTTCATTACTAAAGTAATTTGATATTTTTTAACGACAACCAGCCCACCAACTAAGTCTGCATGGCGCTTGTTACGTATTCAAGCGTTAGTATAGGTGTTGAAGTTAGTAGTATCCGGTATCTGTAGGTTGTGATCGCGGATACTGCCTTTGGTTGTAAGCTTTAGTTTGGCAATGTTTGGAATGCCAGCAATGTATTTTTTGTAACTCATAGAAATTAGGGAAACTCAGCTAAATCGGGAACACAGGAAACACAACAGACAATTGTTCTTCATTGAAAGCAGTTGCTTGTACTATTATTGACAGCGTTGCTAACTACTGACAAAAGTAGTTTGTTGCGACAAAACCTTCTTTTGTCAGAATTGCTAATTTCGGATTACCTTAGCAAGGGAAAATCATGATTTTTATCGTGAACTTAAGCTGCCAACATTTATTAACTTGATATTAGATGTTTAATACCTTAGAAAATTTTGATAAACAGGAAAGCTTATGACTGTCAGTTGCTCAAACGGTCAAATTTTAAACATATTTGCTCAACTTTCTCAACCACCAAATACTTTGCCTTCAGCTTAAAAAGCAAATATACTCCTTATTCGCTTTGGATGTAACGAAAGTTCATATTCCCCTTGTAGCCAGAAGCTTTCGCAAGATCCTTAAGGTTTTGTATGCCAGTATACTGATGTCCATTGATAACCCAAGTTGGTACACCTGGGACTTTCGCCGCATTGCACAAATCTGGCTAGGGATTGATACCTCTCTTATCGCACTCCACCTTGATGCTGTTGTTGATGATCTGGTAGGCTTCTTTACCAAAGAGTAATTTTTGTTCATGACAGTGAGGACACCACCAAGCGACGTATTCTTTTGCACTGATGTTCACCAAATGCTTCACCAAGGCTAGTTCTGCCTCCCCAGAAGTGGTGGTGATTTCCCAACCGACTCCAGTCTGAGGCCGTTCTTTGGGCAAGAAGAAAATAATTGATGGGGACTTTTGGTTGTCTGTTTCTTGAGCAATATCTGTCATTAGTGCAGAGCCAGAACTCGTACCAACAGAGATAATGGAGAGCGTTAACAGTGCAAGTAAAAAAGGGTATTTGATAGCCATATTAAATATATACTTTGATTGAATAGTTGTCGAAGCTAACAATTAGAAGCTTTAAGATTGTAGTATTTTGGATTACTGATAACACGAAGTCAAGATATTATTCTTCATCATCTTCATCTTCATAATCGAAATCATCATCACCATGTTCTTCATACCACTTTCTTTCTGACTCCAAAGCGATTTCTCTTGAGATCCTTTTTCTTTCTAGGGCTTCCCTTTCTAACTTTTCTATTTCTTGCCTTTCTATTTCTTGCCTTGCTCTTTCTATTCTTTCTCTATCTCTGGTTTCTCTTTCTACCCTGTCTCTTTCAAGCTGAATTAATCGCTGTTCTACTCTCTCACAATAGAAATCCAAAGCCTTACCAGTGGCTGCTCCAGTAATCGCACCACCAGCTAAAAATATTATTACAGTTTTCCAGCCGCCAAAGGGATTACCGCTCCACTCCAAACTATCCTCATTGAGCCACACCAGTAGGAAGTAGACGAGAATTCCAATAACTGTATTGATCGGTGCAAAGACTCTTGGTGTCATCTCGGTTTGACGAAGTATCAGCCATTGCGCCAGACTGAGAATCACACCAAAGATGACGGCAGCAATAGCACAAAGAATAACATTACCTGTCCAAGTAAATGGATCTACTGCAAATTTGATGATTAGCGTGATAGTAATCGGGGCAGAGAGCAAAAAGCTCAGAAGTAAGCTAGCGCTAATCGCAAGAAACCAGTAGCGACCGAGATAACCCAGGCGAAATTCTAACAACGACTCTTGTACTCCAAACAAAGTCATCCAAAATGCAATACCCGCCGTTAAATAATCAAGCATTAGCCGTTGTTTTACCCATGTGCTGAAGAGGGTATTTTCTAGAATAAGCTGAAATTGAATTCAGTTGTCAGAAGTCCGAATCGAATTCAGGCTTCTGACTTCTGAATTCTTTTTTGTTAACTGTGGTATTGGACTGATTTTCGCCAAAGTATTCTTTCATCGGTGCAAAATATAAAAAGCAATGAAAAACCCCAACCTGTTTAAAGGATGGGGGCATAAATAAAAACTCTATATTTCCATGATGACACAACTCAATATTTGTTCGACTGCTGTCAGCCTGGAGGTGGAATAATGAACAAACCACCATCCAGACGCAAGAAAGTTATCCCTGGGGCATCTGATGAGGCAAAGCCAGCCGCCGACTCTGCTGCTGAAAATATTTCTGCCCAAGATAAGCCAGCATTAGCAACCATCGAGGTTGTGGCTGTTGAAATCAGAGAGTTGACTCCTGAAGAACAAAACGAGCGGCTGAACTTAGAACGCCGTGTAGAACGTGCGTTTTTAGAAGCAGGTCAGGCGCTGATGGAGTTGAGGGACAGACGGCTGTACCGTTCCACGCACCAGACATTTGAGGAGTATTGCCGCGATCGCTTTAATTATAGTCGTGACGCGGCTTACTTGAAGATTTCAGCAACTGTGGTTTATGAAAATCTTCAAAAGTTTTTGCCGACCAATGGTCGGCAAATTCCAATGCCGACCAACGAACGACAATTGCGTTTTTTGGCGAAAGCCGAGTTGGAACCGGCTGTGCAAGCGGATGTCTGGCAGCAGGCAGTAGAGCAAGCTGGCAATAAGATTCCATCTGGTCGCATAGTGAAAGACGTTGTGGATAGAATACGCGAAAGGACGAAAGTACCCAATCCTTACCACGTTGGGGAGATATGCGTTCTTCTGCCCAAAGATAATCCAGACTTGAGAGGTAAAGCGGGTTATTGGGGCGTAGTCAGCCATGTTGGAGACTATAGCTGCACAGTTCAAACCTGGGATGGTGACTACACCGTAAAAATCGAACACCTGAAATCACTGGAATTGCTTGATGAAGATTGCTTTTTTATGCAGCAGTTATGTGTGAGGTTACGGCAGTTGCATCAAGTGGCCAGCCGTGACGAGGCTGTGGATTGGCTGTTGCAGTGGTTGGGGAAACAAGCCAAACCTTATCTGTCATCCTTGCAGTCAAAGCTGCTGGCATTTGTTGAGAGAGAGTACAACCTTGTTTGGAAGCAGCAGAAGTGACGATACAGCGAGGAAACAATAATTTAATGCAACAAAGTTTACTTAACGAGTTTAGTTTCAAATATTTCTCGCCACAATTCAAATTCAGGACAATTGCACCAAATGGTAACGAACCCATCAAAAACTTTAGTTTCTGAATTTTGAACTCCCCTTGGGAGAACTTGGATCAAGATAGGAATATCCAAATCACATTTCCAATTTTCTATTTCTTTTTGAATTTGGGAAATAGTGTCTTGATGGAATCCTCGGTCGTTGTTAGAACACTGAACAAGTAAACATCCACTATCAGAATCTTTGACTCGCTTGAGCGAGAAATTAATCTGCGTCCACATTGATTGGACTTCATTGAAAATATTAGGCAAACCATAGTGATTGCCTAATATTGCCTTGCGGCGTTTCGATTCACCCATAAGTCCCCCTCAGCAATACAAATTTTGACAAGGATGACGAAGAAGATAAGGAACCTCCTGACGACGAGTAAGCTCAATAGCGCTCAGACTAACCCTCTGGAGCTAATTAACTACTAATACTATTGTAACGACAAGATGAAAGGTAGATATGAGCAATACAGAGCGCCGTTGTTGCGTGAATCGGGCAAACGGTGAAGACCAAAACCTAGTATAAAGTTCGCAATTGGAACCCTTAGAGATTCTGTTCTGTGGAGAGCAACTTGCTCATCTTATGGTTTCAAACATCTTTTAAGGGCTATGAAGTTGATACAGCAAGCACTTTAGCTCTCTTGTCGCCCCCTGAAGTCAAAGCAGCTTGAAAGTTCAAAATTTCAAATCAAATCGGGTTAGTGTTAGTGATTGGAGAACTTTTCACCCAAATATTCCGACTGTTATAAAAATCACCACGCTGTTCTAATGTAAACCCACCCAGCAATAATCCCAACCATACTTCTACCATCGGCATTTGCAACACACGTTGCAGTTTAACTAAAGAAATCTCATCTTTGACATTTATCAGATGGTTAGCGATGGCGCTTTGCCATTTTTGGACATCCTCATCTGATGCCAAATTGCGGACATCTTCTAAAGTTGTCACCTCATCGAGCATTGCCAAAACATTCGCTTTTTCAACGGGTGCTACTACAGAATCACCCAATTCAGTAGGAGATGAAAATTGGTGTGGGCCGTGTGGTTTAAAGGTTTGTGGTGTTTGCGGCTCAATCAAATCATCTAAATCTAGGTGCATTGTTGTCCGCACTAAACCAGCAAAGAGATCGGTGCTAACAATTGGCCCCAAAAGACTATTGCGATCGCGGGTATCTTGCAACAGCACTTCGGCACGAGACTTGAGAATATCTGCAATTTGAGTGAAGGCAAGCGCTGCGGTTAATAACTGTGCCTCTAAGGGTAATTTTTCAAGCTCCGCATCCAAACAATCCCACATAGCATCAAGAGAAGAAGTTGGTGGAGATTCAGACAACTCATCCAGCACATCCCAAATTGTTAATTGGCGGTATGTGGTCATTGAAGAAGAAATTCAGGATTTAACGGGCAGGGTCGCACTGGGCAGTAACTTGAAGCAATCTCAAACATATCTTTATATTGATAGAGCGAAACACCATATTGTTTTGCAAAAGCCTGCAACACCTGATCTGTATAGGCGCGGATCTTGCCAGCCGTTAGTCCAAAGCAGTGAATTGGTTCTAAGCGACAAATCGGTTTTTGCCCCAGCCAGAGTTCTGCGCCCAAGGCGTGCAATGGCTTATCCCCTGGTTCTTTATACAAATACAGCACTGCAAAATATGTTGCTGGTGGTTCGACTGTTACTGAATCAATTTCTGCTGAATTATCAAAGGAGCGGTGGCGATAGAATGAGCGGCGATTGTGGCATACAAGAGGATTCCAACACCCGTCCCCTTGTGGCCCATGCAGTAGTTTTGCTTGAGTTGTTGGTAATTTGGCGCATAGCTGACACTTGGGGTCTAACGGTTTCGGCATACCTTACTCCGCTTCTTCACCGATTGCACGATAGTAAGCAGCGATCGCAGCTTCTTGCTCACTGCGAAGGGTATAGCGCCGAAAGGCTTTTTCGCTTTGATGCCCTGTTAGTTTTCGTGCATGGCTGGGGTCAACTCCCAATAGCAATAAGTCAGTGGCATAGGTGTGGCGAAAGGAGTGAGGATGTAAATCCTCAATGTGAGCTATTTCACCAATTTTTTCTACAGCAAAGTAAATCCCGTGATAACTCAAGCGTTCACCTTTGTATGAAGCATGGTGTGAAATCATCAATGGAGAGTCGCTGTTTAACACCTCCCCTTGCTGTGAGCGCGTAAGCAAATACTCTGCTAAAACTTCCCGGCTCTCTTTTCGCAGTGGAACTAAGCGTGGTTCATTGGTTTTGGTGTCTGGTAAAAATAGCAGCTTGCCATCAA
>CAXUOL010000078.1:0-14998 GCA_964252435.1 uncultured Nostoc sp. | reverse complement strand
ATTTCGTAGTTCAGGTTGAGAAGCGTACTATTACTGAAGAAGTTAACCAAGCTCTTAAAGATGCTGCCGAAGGCCCACTTAAAGGCATTTTGGACTATAGCCAACTAGAACTAGTATCTTCCGATTATCAAGGTAGTGATGCTTCTTCGATTGTTGATGCTAGCTTGACTTTGGTTATGGGCAATGACTTAGTAAAAGTTATGGCGTGGTATGACAACGAGTGGGGTTACAGCCAACGAGTCTTGGATTTGGCAGAATTGGTAGCCGAGAAGTGGGTTTAATTAAACAGTGAGGAGTTAGGAGTGAAGAGTTAGGAATAAGGAATAAAGAGTGAGGAATTAAAACTCCTAACTTTTAAAGTGTTGAAATCCCTGGCTAAGACTCAGAACTTGGTCGGGGAATTTTTTTTGCTCGTCGTGCAATATTACTGTCGATCCGGCTGTAATTCTGCCTGCGATCGCAGCGCCTTCTCCAAGATGTTGCACTAAGGCTGATGCTAATTCTTGTGGTAAGCACAGCACTAATTCAAAGTCTTCGCCACCATATAGAGCATATTTTAGCGCTTGGTCTGGTGTCAGCCAATGGTTAAAAGTTTTTGGTAGGGGAATTTGTCTGTATTCTAAGACAGCGCCAACGCCACTCGCGCGGCAAATTTGAATAATCGCATCTGCCAAACCATCGCTGCTATCCATACCAGCAATCGGGAGTTGAGTTGAGACGCGATTAATCGCGTCTGTACAGGAGTTAGGAGTTAAGATTTTCCAGAGGATTGGTAAGACATCTAATCGTGGCTGTGGTCGTTGGTGTGCGCGGATTAGAGCCGTCTTTTCTTCGTTGTTGAGGTTTTCTCCTAATTCGGGATGCAAGAGCAGTTCTAAGCCCGCTCTTGAGGCTCCATGAACGCCTGTAACGACGATCGCATCCCCCACAACAGCAGCAGAACGGCGAATAATTTGGCTAGGGTTAACTTGACCAAAAGCGGTAATTGCCAGAGTGGTAACAGGCGATCGCACCACATCACCGCCAACAATCGGGGTATTGTATTTTTGCAGGCATTCCGTCATTCCCTGGTACAAGCGTTCTACCCAACTCACCCTAAGTTCACTGGGTAGTCCCAACCCAACAGTGATTCCCAATGGGGAAGCGCCCATTGCTGCTAAATCTGATAAATTGGCAGCAGCAGCTCGCCAACCAGCATCTTCTGGGGAAGTGGTGAGGTTGCTAAAATGCACGCCATCAACCAGTACATCTGTTGTCACTACCAAAGATTGCCCTGGTGCAGTTTCAAGTACTGCGGCATCATCGCCGATAATTTCTGAAGGACAGAAGCGCTGCAATTTTTCCAAAAGACCTTGTTCACCAATGTCTTTTACTTGTTGAGAAGATAACTCACTGTTCACAATCGGTTTTCCGTGTTGCAAAATTACGAAGAAAACTGATGATTTACTTTACTGTTTAAGATAAGGGTATCGTCTAGGAGTCAGTTGGGATGGTAACAACACCAGTAACCAGCATCACATTTGAGGAGTATTTAACCTATGATGATGGCAACGGTTTCCATTATGAACTGGTGGATGGCAAGCTAGAGCTAATGAATCCACCAACTATTGAACATTTCCTGATTGCCAAATTTCTTGAGCAATTACTAGATGCAGAAATCAAACGTTGTAGCTCACCTTGGTTGTGTTTTCGGGAAAGTGGGGTGAGAACGGGTAGAAATAAATCTAGGTTGACTGATTTGTGTGTAGTAACACTGGAGCAAGCTAGAGAATTGTTGAATGCTTCAGCAGTATTTGAGTCACCGCCGTTACTAATTGTCGAGGTGGTTAGTCCTGAGTCAGTCAAACGGGACTATCGCCATAAGCGCTCCGAATATGCGGCTTTAGAGGTTCCTGAATATTGGATTGTAGACCCACTGAAAGCAAAAATTTCAGTGTTACTACTGGAAGATGGATTTTACGAAGAAACAGTTTTTACAGCTACTGGGCAAATTGGATCACGGACTTTTCCAGAATTAGCGATCGCCGTTGATCAAGTGTTCACTGCCGGGAATTTGAGTTAGGGGAGTTAGAAGTTAGAAGTTAGGAGTTAGGAGTTAGAACTTAAGAGTTAGTAATTATTCTCCCCCTGCTCCCCCTGCTCCCCCTCTTTCAAGGGTAGGTTTTTTGCAATCTCGAAAATACTTGAGAATTTTCTCAAGTGATTAACGTGGTTTGGTCGTTTCAGGATTTAAGCATCGGCTGGAATCGTCAAAAAATGACCAAATAAAAAATACCTACCTTTGTAAGCTGCTCCCCCTGCTCGTTTTTACGCAGCTTGCGGCTGAACCAGATTTTCTACTCCCTGAACCACGGTTGCTGATTCAATTTTGTCACCAGCCTTCAGTTTATCCAAAACTTCTTTTCCTTCAGTGAGATAGCCAAAAACGGCATAACGACCATCCAATAGGTTGCGTCCGGCGGGGGTCAGCTCTGGTTCAAACAAAAAGAAGAAAAATTGTGATGAACCACCATTTACTTCACTTTCAGGGCGAGCCATCACTACTGCACCAAAGGCAGAGAAGGGTAGAACTGGCATATCAACGTAACGACCAGCTTCTTCTAGAGTAATGCCATAAGTAGGTGCTTTATCGCCTTTAACTAAGACTTCTAAAGGAATAGCACGATATTTGCCCGTTTTTGGGTCAATGAAACCCACATCTTTCCCAGCAGGATCTCCAGTTTGGAGAAAGTAAGATTCTTCAGAACGGGTAAATTCTAAGCCATTATAAAAACCTTTCTGTACCAAATCTACAAAATTACCAGCAGTCACAGGGGCGCTGTAACCGTCTACGACAAGGGCTAAATCGCCTTTGTTGGTTTTGATTTCTACAGTGGCACGACCTTTAAGTTGTGGCAGGTTACTGTATTGGGCAGGAACTTCAAAGGGGAATTGTTTCACCATTGACTCTTCTAGCTGAGTCACTAGATTTAGCAGTTTAGTTCTCTCTTGCAGAATTTGTTCTTTATCTTTGCTGTTCGCCAATTCTTCCAATTTACCAACCCCAGCTTTCAACTCGGTAATCCAAGCTTCGGCTTGGGGTTGGCGTTCTGCGGGAACGCTTGTTAAGATTTGGGAAGGTTTATCGAGAATGCGGGATGCTTGGCTGATGTCTTTGGAAATAGCACCCCAACGCCGATTCGCCCGCAGTTGGGTAGAGATGTCCTCTAAACTGCCTTGTAGTTGCCGCACAGGTTTGTTATCTATCGGGAGTGCATACCGCAACAAAGCCTTTCCGTCGGTAATTGCATTGCCGGCTGGCAGTGCGGCGCTACTGGAGGGAGTCCACCCAGCTGTAGTTATGCCTAAAAATATTGTTACCAGCAGTATTGCCATTAGGCTGTTCTTCAGCCAGGATTTTAATAAGTTAAGCATGGGATAACTCAAATGCAGCAGTGAATTGTTGACTGGACGTAACCCATCAATAATCTTCCCACAGTATGAGTGCTGAGTGCTGAGTGCTGAGTGCTGAGTGAAAATAAATGCAAGTGGATGGGGGGAGTGGAGGATGAGGGGGATGAGGAAGAACCCAATGCCCTTCAGGAGTGCTGTTAGCGGATAGCTAAGGTTTAGCCCGTGCTGAGTGGGAAATCTCACTTCTTTACTCAGCACTCGGAACTCGAAACTCGGAACTGTTTTGCCCAATGCCCTGTTTGGCTCGTGACTAAATAGCTAATTACTCCGCTTGAAGGGTACAATAAATGCCGATTGTCTTCCAAAATTTGAAAGTTTCATGATCTCCAGTAACGACTTTCGACCCGGTGTTTCAATTGTATTGGATGGGTCTGTATGGCGAGTGCTTGAATTCTTGCACGTCAAACCAGGCAAAGGTTCCGCCTTTGTACGAACTAAGCTAAAAAATGTCCAGAGTGGGAGCGTGATGGAAAAAACGTTCCGAGCAGGGGAAACAGTGCCGCAAGCCACTCTAGAAAAAAGTACGATGCAGCATACCTATAAAGAAGGCGATGAGTTCGTCTTTATGGATATGGAAACCTACGAAGAAGGCAGATTGACTCGTGAACAAATTGGCGATCGCGTCAAGTATCTTAAAGAAGGTATGGAAGCCGAAGTTATTCGGTGGGGTGAACAGGTGCTAGGAGTAGAGTTACCTAAGTCTGTGGTTCTGGAAATTGTCCAAACAGATCCAGGTTTAAAAGGTGACACCGCCACAGGTGGCTCAAAACCAGCAACTCTGGAAACTGGTGCAGTTGTGATGGTTCCTTTGTTTATTTCCCAAGGAGAACGTATCAAAGTTGATACCCAAGAAGATAAATATATCAGCAGGGAATAACTTTCATCTCTACGGAGATGCTTACTCCCGATTGAAATCCCTACATAGGGATTAATTCCCTGCCACACTTAAGATGCTCATTTACGGATAGGTCGAGGTAATAAAAACTGTGCCATTGGACTTTAATGAAATCCGCCAACTTCTGGCAACTATCGCACAAACAGATATTGCAGAAGTCACGCTCAAAAGCGATGATTTTGAGCTAACAGTCCGTAAGGCTGTGAGCGTTAGCAATCAGATGTTGTCGGTAGGTCAAGGGACTTTAGGCGGTGTGGTAGGTTCAGGCTTGACCTCGGGTTCATCTGGGGGAAACCAGGTGAGCGGAAGTCAGCTAACAGAGATGTCCACATCTCGTGTATTTGAGAATACTGGAACTAGCACACAAATGCAGTTATCAGTAAATCCTCCCTCAACCATTGACCAGAGATTAGTAGAAGTGCCTTCCCCAATGGTCGGAACGTTTTATCGCGCTTCTGCGCCTGGGGAAGCGGCATTTGTGGAAGTAGGCGATCGCGTCCGCAAGGGTCAAACAGTCTGTATCATTGAAGCCATGAAGCTGATGAATGAAATCGAAGCCGAAGTCTCTGGACAGGTAATGGAAATTCTTCTCCAAAATGGCGACGCTGTAGAATATGGTCAACCTTTGATGCGAATTAACCCTGATTAAGTATTAATGTATATATGATGTGAGTCATTGTTAAAACTTTCAGTCCTTGCGGGTCAACCCTGATGAAACAAACGTTGCCTTTACCACCAGAAGTGGTGCAACAAGTAGCTGAATACTTCAGTCTGTTAAGTGAGCCAATGCGCCTACGGCTGCTACACTTATTACGGGATGAAGAAAAATGCGTGCAAGAGTTGGTAGAGGCAACACAGACTTCTCAGGCAAATGTGTCAAAACACCTGAAGGTAATGTGGCAAGCAGGTATCCTTAGCCGCCGCAGTGAAGGAACTTGCGCCTATTACCGGGTGGAAGATCAAATGATTTTTGATTTGTGTAATCGGGTTTGCGATCGCCTCGCTACAAGGTTAGAGCAGCAAGCCCGTAATTTTCGTGTGTTAAATAGCAAACGGTAAGTCTAAGAAAGTTATGAGTTATGAGTTATGAGTTATGAGTTAAAACTCCTTACTCCTGCACAGACGCGATTAATCGCGTCTCTACTCCTAACTTCTTTAAAGCGGATAATCTTTCTGAAACTGTTCACGAGTTAGCGGTTGTTGTAACTCTACACCCTCGCCGCCTAAAACATCCAACGGTTTGCCGTTCACGTCAATGTACACTTTGGCTTTGGGATTTAAAGTTGTTGCAGTGTAAACAACTTGTCCCACACGACCCATCATTGAGGTGCTACCACCACCGCTGGTAAAATCTTCAGATAAATTAACGTGAACCTCATTATTTTCAGCTTTCAATCCCAATAGCTTGGTTCCTTTTGGGATGGTTGTTGTATCTGTCCCTTCTGTTGGTGGGCCTGCTAACAAACCTTGAAAAGCTGCTTCTAAAGGCTGGTTGGGTCGAATAGAAGCGACTTTAACAGGCTGGGGAACTAAAGTAATATTTTTGTTGTTTGATCTTAGCCAATAAACGTTGGGGGTTTGCTCATTAGCTGGCTGCCTAGTTGATGGCTGTACTGGCTGTTCAATGCGGCCAGAAGGGTTTGACGGTGTAGGAGTATTGCCAGATTGTGTGGTAAACCAAGCTACACCGCCACCCACCGCTACAACCGCTGCTGACACGGCTGCAATTACGCCTGAAGAAATACGATTAGATCCTTGTTGGTCTTTCATGTTCAAAACCTTCCTAACTGAGGGCTGATATGGTAGTTATGTGAGGAGCAGCCTGGTTAAAGACGATACTTATAAGTAGAGAGTTTCCCACAATCTAGAAGAGACTTAAATGCTTCTTAATTCTGTAAGTCCCCAATTCAATTTTAGAATTTTTATTTCTAATCCGTCACCTACCAAATTATGTAAATTATGGGGAGTGAAAAGTTAAGAGTTGAGAGTTAGGAGTTAGAAATTGAGGACAAAGGGACAAGGGGACAAGGGGGTAAACAAAACTCCTAACTCTATAACTCTATAACTCTAAACTCCTAACTCCTAACTCCTAACTCAGCACTCAGCACTCAGCACTGTTTTGCCCTATGCCCTATTGCTTCCGTAATCCACTGATGAAGTGTTGTTGTCACTTCATCAATGACAATTTCTTGAGATTTACGGGTGGCTCTTTCTACAACTTCAACTTTGCCATTAGCGATCGCCCGCCCGGTTACAATTCTATAAGGTATGCCTATCAAGTCCGCATCTTTAAATTTCACTCCCGCCCGTTCGTCGCGGTCATCTAGTAGGGTTTCAATTCCCCTGGAATTGAGTTCTGTGTAAAGTTTTTGGGCGATTTCGATTTGTTGAGCATCCTTAATGTTAGGAATTGTGATGATCGCGTGGTAGGGTGCGATCGCAATTGGCCAAATAATCCCATCTCGATCATAAGATTGCTCTACGGCAGCTTGCGCTAATCGTGATACACCCACACCAAAACAACCCATAAATAGCGGCTTTTCTTCACCCTGTTCATTGGTATAAGTTGCACCCATCGCTTGAGAGTATTTAGTACCTAATTGGAAGATGTGACCTGCTTCAATTCCCCGGGCGCTTACAAGAGTTTGTTCTGGGTTATGGATGGCGCGATCGCCTGGTCTTGCCTTACGTATATCTACTATATTGCTTGGTGACTTAAATTGCTGACCCCAATTAGCACCAACTACGTGATAACCAACTTCATTTGCACCTGTAACAAAGTTTTTTAAATCAACGGCTGTTTGATCCACTAAGCGCAAAAACTTGGGATGGATCTGTTTATTAGCGGTAATATACTCATCTGGGATATCTGGCGCAATGTAGCCTAAAGGTAGAGATTTAGTTGTCCATGTTTGCTGGGCTTCTACATTTGGTACATTCAAACTAATAATAGTTTTAGCACCATACTCAGGAGCTAGTTTGGTCAATTCATTTTGCAATTTGACTTCATTAACTTCCTGATCGCCTCGGATGCTCACCAGAACCAACACCGTTAAGCCATTATCATAAACTGTCTGATAAAGGACGTTTTTCACCAATTGAGTGGGAGAAGAGTTGAGAAGTTGACAGACCTTTTCAATCGTTTCTGTTCCAGGTGTATCGCGTTTTTCATAGCTTGTAAACCGTGAGGTTTCGGCGTCAATTGGTAAAGAAACAGCTTTTTCTACGTTAGCGGCGTATTTACCATCTTCAGTGTAGAGAACTTCGTCTTCACCAGCTTCTGCCAAAATCATAAATTCTGTGGAACCAGAACCACCAATTGCACCCGAATCGGCTTCCACTGCCCGAAAAGCCAAACCAGAACGCCGCAGCATATTGCTGTAGGCTTTATACATATTCTGGTAAGTTTCTTTGAGGCTGGCTTCATCGGTGTGGAAGGAGTAGCCATCCTTCATGATAAATTCCCGTCCGCGCATTAAACCAAAGCGGGGACGAATTTCATCGCGAAATTTAGTTTGAATTTGGTAGAGGTGTTGTGGTAGCTGGCGATAAGAGCGAATCATATCACGAGCGATCGCTGTGATTACTTCCTCATGAGTTGGGCCTAATCCTAATTGTTGCTCCCGGCGGTCAATTAGGGAAAACATAATCCCCTCAGCTTTGGTGTAAGTGTCCCAGCGTCCCGATTCCTTCCATAAATCAGCAGGTTGTAATTGTGGTAGAAGACATTCTTGTGCGCCTGTAGCGTTCATTTCTTCCCGCACAATCTGGGAAACTTTTTGCAGTACCCGCCACATTAACGGAAGATAAGCATAGATACCACTACCGATGCGATGAATGTAACCTGCACGGAGTAATAATTTATGGCTGGGAATCTCAGCATCAGCCGGATCATCCCGCAGCGTAACAAATAACATTTGTGAAAGTCGCATCGTTTATTCCCTTATTCCTTTTCCAGAATCTCTAATTTGTTTTTGACACTCCCCGAATTAGAAAGTCGGGGATTCTACATTCACAGACTCGCCGTTAGACGACAGGCTTTTGCCAACCGCCCAAGAGGGCAAATCTCCTGTAGCGTAAATTCCCGTATGCCCTACGGTACTCAGTCCTAATTTCAAAATATTGATGCTAGCGTTTATGTCCCTATCCGCTACATAGTTGCAATGTGGGCAAACATGAGTTCTTGTAGACAGAGATTTTTTCACTTTCTCGCCACAGTTAGAACAGTTTTGACTTGTATTATGGGGAGGGACTGCAACAGTCACCTTCCCGTATTTGTGACCAAAATATTCTAACCACAGTCGAAAAGTGTACCAACCAGCATCACTGATAGATTTAGCTAGATGTCGATTTCTCACAAGCCCTTTCACATTTAAATCTTCATAGGCTACCAAATCATTAGATTGGATGACGGAGTATGCTAATCTCTTGCAATACTCTTTTCGTTGCCTACTTACTTTTAAATGCTTCCGGGCATATCTATTTCTAGCTTTGTGGTAATTGTTTGATTGCCGGATCTTGGCTTTCTTTTTAGCTGCACTAAACTTCTTTGACTTTTTACGATTAGCGCGGTTTAATGCTTTTTCGGATTTGCGGTAAAACTTAGGCGCAGGTTCTACATTACCTTTGCTATCGGCAATAAAATACTTCAAACCTAAGTCGATACCAACTACTTGTTGAGTCGGTTGTGCTTCTACTTTAGGATCTACATCAACCGCAAATTGAGCGTAATACCCATCAGCGCGACGCACCAAACGGACACGCTTAATTTGCTTGATATTGTAGTAATTTAGGTCGTAAGTTCCCTTTAGTTTCAGGGTTCCAATGCCTTTCTTGTCTGAGAAAGTTATGGCTTTACGAGTAACAGAAAGTTTCCACCCAGTTGATTTATATTCAACCGAACGGCAATTTTTCTTAAATTTGGGAAAGCTTTTCTTACCCAAAGCCTTGTTCTTGCAGTTAGACGCTCGCGGACTCGCTCTTTGCGCGTCGCTATCGTAAAATCGAGAAATTGCACCCCAAGAACGTTCAGCCGCAGATTGCCTGGCCATTGAGTTGAGTTCATCAGCAAAGGGAAACTCAGCAGCTAATACCGCGCAATATTTATTGAGATCATATCTACCAACATTTTTGTTATCCATCCAATAGCGCAAGCACTTGTTTTGAATGAACTGGCTGGTACGTATAGCCTCATCTATAGCGTAATACTGCCTGTCTTTTCCTTTAACCTTGAACTCGTAAACAATCATGGTATCGACCAATTAGCCACATATTTATGTTAACATTGTTGACATAAGATAGCCAAATAAATTCTGAACTCGATTGTGATATAATCTTTGCACCTATTTAATCTAGGTCTAGGTTATGAGTCTTTTGACATTAAAACTAGACACCGTTCACCTTAGTGACGAACAATTTTATCACTTATGTCAAAATAACCGCGAATTGAAATTTGAACGCACTGCCAAGGGAGAATTAATCATTATGTCCCCCGTTGGAGGTGAAAGCGGCAATCGAGAAGCAGATTTAATTATCGATTTGGGAATCTGGAATCGGCAAACTGGCCTTGGTTTTACCTTCAGTTCTTCTACTATATTCAAATTACCCAATGGTGCCGATCGTTCCCCAGATGCCGCTTGGATTCAACGAGAACGTTGGCAAGCACTTACACCTGAACAAAGACGCAAATTTCCCCCCATTGCACCCGATTTTGTCATTGAATTAAGGTCAGCAACAGATGATTTGGAAATGTTGCGTTCTAAAATGCAAGAATATATGGATGCGGGGGTGCAATTGGCATGGTTGATAAATCCCCAACAGCAGCAAGTAGAAATTTCTCGTCAAAAACAAGATGTGGAAGTGCAAAATCTGCCCACACAATTATCGGGTGAAGATGTATTGCCAGAATTTAGCTTGAGTCTATCCTGTTATTAATATAGCGGTATGCATTTGAATGAGATACAAACTTGTGTACTATAGGTTTCATATACTAATGATTTAGGACTGCTACAGTAATCCTATTTGATTCCTGAAAAAATTTAAGTATAACTATATGTAGTAGTGTGGCAAGGCTAAAATGTTGCAAAAAAATTGTAGCTTGGGTGGAGGCTTTGCGTAACCCAACCTACGTCTAATGCACTATTTTAAGCTTTCACACCCTATGTGTATTTCAAAAATCAAATAGGAGTCCTATATATGACTCCATACTTTACTTTAAGGGACGAATTTAGAACTTACGTCCAGAGTCTTTTACATTTTGAAGCAGGTCTTTATAAAATTCAAGTTCATCGTCTTTTAATTTTTTTTGTTTCCGCCAAGATAGAAGAATATATCTTATACAAAAAAATCCCAATAGTGCAATAAATACAGAAAAAATTTTCGACTCATAATAAGGAGAGCTAAAAATCAAGGCTGTCAAACTTATAACCCACATTCCGCAGGTTAGTTAAGAAAGAAGATAATATTTTCGACAAGGAGCGCCCAAAAACTGGAGAATCCATTGCCTTTCATGGGTTAAGTTGACGATTTGCTTGATTTGGGCGACGGTAACTAAATGAATTGACATAAAACATTGAAACACCCAACGCAAGGTGGGAGTAGAAGTTGGTTTACCCAACTGATTATCAATAGTTTTTTTTGCCCGTTCTAAGGCTTGACGTAAAGCTCTTTGACCCAGACTATAAACAAGCAAGCACAAACCCATAATCATTGCTAATGCAGCAACTCGCTCAGTCGAGTTGAGGAAGACACTGGAAGTAAAAAATAAAGGGTCTTTGAGAAATCGGAAACCACGCTCAGTAGACTGCTGTGCTTTATATTCACGTAAAACATCGTCATCGCTGAGTTCTTCAATATTGAGGACATTGGTAGCTAAAATAAATCTTCCAGCGCGTTTGGTTTCGATGTCGATAGCTATTTCCTTGGGTTCTAGCGTTGCATCAACTTGGTAGTAAAAAGTGGGGGAAGAATCAATACTAGGTCTACCACGTCCAGTATGTTTTTTTAACTCCTTAACCTGGATATTAGCCAGTTGATGTAAGGGTAATTTAGAACTGAGCCGTTGTGCAGCAATCAGAGCATCTTTTGAGCAAGCAAATTCTTGGTTTAATAACTGCCGAAGTTCAGATTGGGCAAGTGATAACTTTTTAATCAAATGTTTTTCCAACTGCTTGAGGTCAGATTCTTTTCTCGCTTGACTTTCAACAATTAACCAGGACTGTCGTACACCACCATATTCACTACAATTTGGTGCAATTCGATATCCAGGCATTGCGCTGTCATTAAATGCAACTTCTGGTATGTTTTCTAACAGCATTTTTGCAGCAGTTAGAGTAGCTGGGACTCTCGATACCCAACGCAATTGTTTCATTTGTCGCAAATTTTCTTCGGTGTAAAGTGCGGCATCTGCAACAAATAAAGCATCTATTTGCCATTGGCGTTTGAAGTCCGCGATTATGGTCGCAAACATTGCCGAGTCCGATTCATTACCGTTTCCGACTCTTAAGTACAAGGGAATATCTCCATCCCCACTGCACATCAAGTCTATGATAAATTGTTTCAGGTCTGGGCGGTGGTCTCTCGAATAGCCATAGGTAATTTCGATTCCTCCTGGTTCGGCCTTGTCTTGTGTTGCCTTGTTGATGTAATCACCATCAACGTGGAATGAACTTGAATCGAGGTGCAAACTGTCCATTTTTACCCCGAATTTACGTGCTGCACAAAGCGCAACTGTCACAAATACTTCAGTTAGTCCGACCTCATATAATTTGTCCAATACTCGACCCAAACGGTCATCGTTTAGGTGTTCTGGACGTATTCCTTCTCCTAACAGATGCTCTGTAGCTTTCCCAACAAAAAACTTTTCAAACAAATATAATGGCGCACTCACGAACCCTAATCCATTTAAAATCATTGCTTTGACAACTTGACCTGCACTAATGATTTCTTGAGAGTGAGTTCCCAACAGTCGGTTAATTTGTTCTACTAGATTCATCTCATCACAGATGCCTGCGACTATGCCGCAGTGGTCAATATCCTGTACCCTGATATCTAATGGTGATGCTGTCATGCTTCTAAAATGCAGCATTTCGGTCATTCTCAAAAATACCGCATTTATGAGCGCACCTGCGGAATCTGGGTTATAAAAAACAATATTAATAATCCCAAAAAAAATTTTTGTATCGCATTTTTATCTGGATATTTTATATCAAGTAGACTTTTGTTCATACGTACTAGATCATCATAATAATCAAATGCGAGTTCACGATAAACAATAGTATGACGCATGAGCGATGGTACTCGTGATATTTTTTTTAGAACTTTATCAATAAAACCAATAAACTCTTTCTCTGTTTCTCTCTTGTTAGCCTTGCGTTTAAAAAACATAATTAGGTTATTTATCCAACTTTTATTATTTAAAAACACATCGCGAAGCGTATTAATTAAACTTGTAACATTTGCATTAGCTAACAATATGCTTATGCTATCTATCAACAGACTCACACTCTGTATAAGAAAAGATTCCGCTGTGTCTCTAAGTTTTTGGACAACAGTTAGATATTTAGCTTTTGCTATAAAATAGCAACTATGTATGAAGTCGGCTAAACGTGAAGATAGATCATTAAAATCGTCTGAGTCAGATTGTATAGGGATGAGATCAACAGCTTTTGTTATTAAATCTGGAATGAGATGTAGATGTGTTAAGTCATTCTCTATAGACCATAGAACCTTCGTTTTAAGCAAAACTAAATTCTTTCTATAACTATCAAGGTCTTGTGAAAGGATATTGATTTGAGACAAAGTTGTCTGAATTATTTGATTCTGATTCTTCATAACACACCTGAAACAATATACACATTTGACTATCCCATACTTACCCAAAATTTCCTATCCAGGTTTATTAATCAATATATATGCGTTTCTTAATCTGCGCTCCGCGCACCACGCAGCTTTTGTGTGTATAACGGAGCCAGTGGGATTTTCTCCCAAAGGGAAAGGCGATCGCCAAAGTGGTTTCCCCCATGAGCAACTTACTGGCGTGCAACTTCATTACTCAGGGCATATTACAGCCGTTAGGATATCTTAAAAGAAATAATCACCGGGCGATGATAAATCGCCGTAACTTTAGGAGAAACTACCTTGGCAGATGTAATTTATCAAGCACAGCCACCCTTAGAATTTATTCCCCCGGCGTTTAACCCCTTATTTCTACGAGTTGTCCATCTGTTGCTACCCAGTTGGATAAACTGGCAAACACCTATTACCCAAATTGAAGCAGACAATGTAGAGGTTCTGGTGGATCTCTATCGCCAGTTTCAGGAGGGTAAGATCCGTTTTATGCTGGCATTTCGCCATCCGAAAACAGACGATCCACTTTGTTTAAGTTACTTGCTATCTCAACTCGTACCAAAGGTAGCACGATCGCAAGGTACAAGACTACAACTTCCCATTCACGCTCATTTTATCTACGATCGCGGCATTCCTCTATGGGCAGGTGCCCACGTTGGCTGGATTGTTTCTCATTTAGGCGGGACTCCGATTCAGCGGGGTAAGGCTGACTGGACGGGGTTACGTTCGGCGCGTGATTTGTTTGCCAATGGGAAATTTCCGATGGCGGCTGCGCCTGAAGGTGCTACTAATGGTTTATCGGAGAATATTAGCCCCTTGGAACCTGGTATTGCCCAATTAGGCTTTTGGTGTGCTGAAGATTTGCAAAAAACTGGAGGCGACCAACAGGTTCTAATTGTACCAGTTGGGATTAAATATAGTTACGTTGATGCTCCTTGGGATGCGATCGCCAATCTTTTAAGTGAGTTGGAAGCGGCTAGTGGTTTACTTGTGAATCCAGTAGAAAATGCTTCTGTGGAGTCACTTTATCCCCGATTGTTGACTTTAGCAGAACATTTGCTTTTGCTCATGGAGGAATTTTACACCCGGTTTTATCATCAAAAACTGCCAGACCCCAAGATTGTCAACGGGCAAATTCCAGATAGAAATGAAGCGTTAGCAGTTCGTTTACAAGCTTTGTTGAATGCAGCCCTGTTAATATCAGAACAGTATTTTAATTTGCAGTCAAAAGGTAGTTTGAGTGACCGTTGTCGGCGGGTAGAGCAAGCAGGTTGGAATTATATATTTAGAGAAGAATTTAAAGATGTAAAAGGAGTATCTGCTGTAGAAAGAGCTTTAGGCGATCGCATTGCTGAAGAAGCGAATGCACGGATGTGGCACATGCGTTTAGTAGAAAGTTTTGTGGCAGTTTCTGGTAATTATATTCGTGAAAATCCAACAGCAGAAAGGTTCGCTGAGACGACTTTAATTTTATGGCAAATGATTGCTAAAATCAAAGGTAATAAAGTGCAACGTCCGCAATTGGGTAAGCAAAAGGTAAAAATTACTGTGGGTGAACCCATATCTATTTCTGAGCATTACCCAGCGTATAAGGAAAATCGTTTGGGTGCTAGGCAAGCTGTTGCTGATGTGACAAATGATTTACAGCACGCATTGGAAAAATTGATTTAATTCGGCGTTGCATAAATGCGGGATAATTCAGTTCAATTATGCCTTTGTTAACCTTCTATGGAAATTCCATAGCTGACAGATTTCCTACCCACGCGGAACAATAGACCTCTAGCAAAAATCCTTGAATCACCC
>CAXUOL010000077.1:0-15014 GCA_964252435.1 uncultured Nostoc sp. | reverse complement strand
TCATCCCCTTTGGTTTTGCAAATTCCGTCATCAATGCAAATGACAGACGAACAATTTTTTGAATTCTGTCAGGTGAATCATGACTTACGCATTGAGCGAAATAAATTGGGAGAGATATCAATTATGCCGCCAACAGATGGAACAACAGGCAACCGTGGAGGCAACATCTTTGGGCAACTGTGGGTGTGGTCAGAACAAGATAGTACAGGTATAACTTTTGACTCTAGTACTGGATTTAAACTATCAACAGGTGCGAACAGATCCCCAGATGCTTCTTGGATTAAACTAGAAAGGTGGAATTCTCTATCTCCAAAACAACAAGAAAAGTTTGTACCCATTTGTCCAGATTTTGTAGTCGAACTCAAATCTCCCAGCGACAACCTCCAGACTTTGAAAGAAAAAATGGAGGAATATATGAATGAGCCAGGAATACAGTTAGGCTGGTTAATTGACCGTAAGCAGCGTAAAGTCTATATTTATCGTCCTGGATTGCCAGAAGAATGTTTAGATAATCCTGCTACCGTTAGCGGCGAGTTGGTATTGCCTGGGTTTATTTTGAATATGAGTAAAGTTTGGTAAGAAAATTTTATTTAAATTTAGGCTGGCGACGATACAGCAATTTAAATTGGGAAATTGGCGAGGCATTGCATAGGTGTCAACTTAACGTAAAACTGCTGTCCCGCAAGGAACTGAAGTTCCAAGAAGAATAGCGAAAGTCATCTAAAAGATGACTGAATTCCCTAACAATCTTTAGTCTACTTCAGTAGACTTTAGCTATTAGCCTGGGAATTAATTCCCAGGCGGGTCATGAAGCCAACAGTGAAGCTATTTCAAGGCTTTTGTTGACACGTATAAAGGCATTGCGCCCCTACCGCCTGGTCTATTTACCTGAAAATAGCTGTAAATCCCCGTCAGAAAATGTCTTTAATTTTGAGTTTTGAATTTTGAATTTTGAATTGTTAACAGAGGTTGTTTAGCTAAATTCTCTAAATCTACGGATTTAAGCAAATTCATCCACTCCACCGCTAGAGTTGGATCTTCAGGTTTGCTAAGACGTAATTCAGCCAAAGTAGTCAAGGCATCGTACCAAATACCATTCTCGGCATAAAGGTTAACCCGTTGCTGAGGAGTTGCTTGCTTCAAGCTATCTACTAATTTAGGATTTAGATCGGCCCGTTGCACCCATCCTTCTACATACTCTTGTTCTAGGGGTTGTTGTGGATTGCAAATGACTTTTATTTTGAAAAACCAGTGATACATCTTGTCTACTTGCAATGGGGGAGTATTTGCGCTTAAGTGAATGCTAATAATTCCTGGTACTTCTGGTATTGTTACTATTGTTCGATAAAGAGTTTGACTTGGTTTACTTGACTCATCTTTGAGAACAAACTCAATGGAATTAATTGTAGATTTTTTATAGGGGATAAAAAACCAAAAAGTTGGATATTTTTCAGTCGTCAAGCCCCAAACTTTAGTAACAGAAAAAGCTTCTGTTTGTCTTTGTTTGAGTGTCTCTTTGTATATAGGTACAAGTGCAATAACAGACTGATTACTAACACCACAACCACGACTTGCAGCTCCGCCGCGATCGCCTGCTGCACCCCTATCTGGAGGAGGCGGAGGAGGCGAAAATTTCTTAGGAGTGGTAGCCACAACTGGTGTCATCCAAATCATGGGAGAATAGCCGATAATTCCCCATAAAGTCATTCCCACTGCCGCGATGAATTGTATTTTTTGCCAATAACTTTTCATAAAACCTCCTAACTTCTGCCTGCTGAACGGCGATTTTCATGCTTCCAATTGGCGTTATTATTAATTTTTAAATTTTATGTTTAAGTAAGTTGTAGCTATTAAACTATTACCTACTAAAGCCAACATACCAGGAATCAGGGGAACCCAACAACTGTATACAATTAAAAATATAAAACAGCTAACGTATAAACTGATAATGGCTATTCCTCCTGCCAAGCTTAAGTAAATGAATCGGTGCAGATAAGCAGTAAACAAACCGCCTAAAAAAGACCAACCCCAAACCCAAATTACCTCACCCCAAAGCGGCCAAGTCCACAACAGAGGTTTTCCGTCCAAAGCAGCACTGAGCAGTTGACTGACCATTTGGGCTTGTAAAAAGACTCCTGGTATTGCCTGTAATTTTCCTTGAGGAGTGATGTAGGGAGTTAACCAGTAATCACCAAAAGTTTCTGCTGTTGTGCCAATAATGACTATTTTATCTTTGACTGCATTGGCATTTAGCTTACCCCTTAGCACTTGTTGTAAGGTCATACTTGGTGCGTTGGCGAAGCCTGCCGAAGGTATCGCTTCTGGTGAAAGAGAAGAACGATAATTTAATAAAATTTGGTGTCCAAAAGCATCAACCCTTTGATAACCTCCAGCATGAGCTTCTATTGGTTTAAATTTCACCTTCCCTAATTGCCACGTACCATCAGTGGTAAACTGCAACTGAATTCCCTTCGTATACAGGTAACGCAGCGCCAGTTGAACATTCAAGGCATAGGGCGCAGTACAAGGAGATGAGGGCGAAGGAGTTAACGCTAACAGATGGCGACGCACAACATTATCTGAATCTATGGCAATATCGCTAAAACCGAGATTATGTGAAGAAACTTCTGGGGGTGGTTTTACACCTGGTTTTCCTGTTTGAGAATCGCTGAGTTGACACACCCCGACAAAGCGATCGCTTTTTCGCATCCTTTCTGCCAATGCTGGATAATTCTTATCCACTGGATAATCTCGGTATATATCCAAACCAATAACTTGTGCTTGATATGCCTCTAATTTTTCTAACAGTTGGGCAAGTGATTTGTCTGACAACGAACCTTGAGGTTTTTCCGGTTTTTGCGCCTGCACATCTTCTTCAGTCACAGTGATAATCAGTAGGCGTGAGTCTGGTTTTTCAGGAGGACGCAAGCGTACCAGTTGGTCAAATGCACTTAACTCTAATGGTTGCAGCACACCTAAATACCGTATGCCGATTAATATTCCAGTTACTACCATGCTCCTCAGTAAAATCAATGAGAAGCCAAGCCGATTTGTAGTTCCTCTAACAGGGGTGGTTTTAGACAAAGATGCAGGAAGATTCTGTGTATTTCTAAACAATTTTCCCCAATTCAATGGCATCTCAGCCGGATTTTGAAAGATGACAGGCAACCATGTAGCGCAGGGAAATTGGTTTTCTAGTCCCTGTAACCTTTCTCGTGCTTCCCTGACGGCTAAATACAACGAGCCTCCCCGGGCGAAGGCTGACAAAAAATACTTTAAAAACTGTTGCGCCACGCGATCGGGTACAGGCTCTCGCATGACGATAATTTGAGGAATATGTAAATCTGCAAACTCCCATGCCAATCCCAAACCATCACAGGAATTGAAAATCGCTAGTTGTAGACCTCCTTCTACTGCCTTTTTCAAGGCATACTTTAACTGGCTAATTGTGAGACTTTCTGTTTGATTGATGTAGATTTTTCCTGTTTGATTCGTTTCTTGGGTAGAACTATGTCCGGCGAAAAATAGAATTTGCCAATTTTGCTCCCATAGCTGATCGGTAAGGTCAAGGCATTGTGGTTCCACTAAAAAAGTGATATCTGTATTGGGTAACAAATTAAGCAGCGCCTGGTCTGCTTTGGTATCAATACCTTGACTGTTACCCAAAATCGCTAAGATTTTTACTTTGTCGGATGTAGTTGTTATGCGGTTAAGGTTGACTTGTTCGTAGGCAGGAGCGCTCAGGGCTATTTCTGCCTGGGGATAGCGTTCTAGCAAATCCCAAAGATGCCAGGGGAGTTTCTGCAATCGCAGGTCTTTGGTTTGTAAAAGCATCCGAATATTATCCGCAAGCATGAGTTTTTCTAACAATTTCTCGCGGATAGAACGAAAGGAATCGGAAGCAAGCCAAGTATTAAAACTTACTTTAAATTCCTCACTCACTTGCTGGCAGTATTCTAGGCTAGGGACTTGGTTAAGTTCTTTAGGTAAGCCAATTGGACGAGATGGCAGCCTTAAATTACGATAAATAGATTGCCAACGGTGATAATCGCGGAGAATTTCTGGGTTGGGGGGAAGCTCACCTGTGATTTCCACAGTCGGGCGGACATTTTCATCGCCAATCTGTAGAGTCACGGTAAACCCTTGTTCAAAGTTTCCCTCCCCTAACTTTAAGATGATTAACTTGTCCACAGCTAGTTCTTCCTAGATGTTGAGTTGTATCTATGTGAGGTACGCCCGCAATTTAAGCTCATGCCATACCCTTACCCCCTGCTATCTATATCTTGTATCTTGGTTGCTGTGTGTAGTTAAATTCAGTGTAAGAGTAAATAATAGAGGCTAAACGTGAAGATTTTTGAAGGTAACACTTAAAACCGCAAAATCTCTCGGTCATAGTCTTCAGGTGTGGGTTCTATTTCCCAAACCAATCCTTCTCCTAGTTCCAAAATTACTTCCAAATACAACATATCTACAGGAGTTGTTGCCGTATCTTGATTATTTTCAAAAGCTTGTAAATCTTCCGTTAGTAGTCGGAGCTTAAACCCAGCCGGAATTTGACCATCAAGAGTTGTACTTCGCAATTCAAAACGCCAAACATAGTTCTCAGAAGCGCTTTTAGGGAAAATGCGTAACTCGTATGTTTGCTCTGCAATTATTATTTGCCGAGACAAGCCGAGAACTGGTTCTGCACTCCGCATTCCCACAGGTACCACAACGAATTCTCTTTTTTCCCATCCCCACTGTTGAGCTAAATTGGCTACTCCTGTCTGTAACCATTGCGGAATCGATCGCTGTATGAGTAAACCCTGACGCAGTTCGTACAACTTTTGTCGCCAACCGCTATGTGCCAAAAGCGCACCCCAGAGTGAAAATGGAACTGCCAAACGCGGGAATTTCAGATTGCGATCGCCCAATCTTTCTAAAAGGTTTTCTGCCTGGATTTTGGCAATAGAATCTAAAGGTGCAATCTCGGCACGTAAGGCTTCTGACCGATGGAGTTGGCGTGTAACCCACAGCACATTAATATCTGGAATTAAATCTTCACTTTCCAAGCTGTAAGTGCGATCGCCAGCATCATAAACCCCTTTTGTTTTCAGAATTTGATGGGTTGTATAGCCAAAAATCTTTATCCAGCCATCATCGGGATTAACTTGTACTGCTATGTAATAATCAGCAACCCATTCTGGAATATCTACCCATTCCTGCGGTACGCGCAACTCATCATCATCCATCGCCAGGGTGGGAATTAATACAAGGCGATTGCGATCAAAAGTAATAGCTGTGCCATTGACTACTTCCCAAAAACTCGGCAATGCCGCACTGTTAGGATAAACCCTGGCGGTGGCAGCAATTTCCTCTTTGAACCAAGGCAAAAATGCTTGCAAGCATTTTTGATTTATCCACCCACGTTGACAAGCACCAGCTGTTGAGTATGGTTGTTCTTGCGCCTCTGGAGATTGGGTAATTTCCAAGTATAAATGCTGCGAGTCAATGGTAAATGGGGCAGGTGGGTTCAACATAAATAATTTTAGAATGGCTTCATATAAAGACCATATTAGGGAGAGGGGAGAGACAAAATTATTTCTTGTCTGCTCATTGAATCTGGGTATGGCTATATTGGACTTTCAGCCATTCCTCTAAACTTGTGTTTATAGCATCTACTACGTCGGATTTAGGGGAAATATGCAAGGTGTTTTGACTCCATTGCGTGAGAGTCAAAAGCAATGACTTTTTAATGCTGCTCAGGCGACGAGAAACAGCATATTGCTTAATTTCTAACTGTGCAGCAATTTGTTGTTGAGTCAGTTGTTGAACGTAGTAAGCTTGTAGTACTTTTTGGGACTGAGCATCGAGTGCAGCGATCGCTTTATACAAAACTTGGTTTAACTGAGTTTGCTGCGATCGCATATTGGCAGCTTCTTCCTGCTCAATAATTTCCGTTAGCAAAGATGTTTGCAAATCTACAGGCAGTATATCTAATAAATTACCATCTTCTTCTTGTTTGAGGGGAGCGTCTGTGGAAACAAACTTAGGATAGAAGAAATTACGGGCAGCTTTAGCAGCAGACAATACCCAGGTTTCTATGGTTTGCTGATTGACTGCGGCAGTGGGCGAACTTAATCGGCTGAAACGTTCTGCATTATAAAGATGACTAATAGCCTCCCAAGTCCGAGCATCTGGTTTGGCAAGCTGACGAATTTTTCTATTATCACCTGTGTAGAGTTCCTTAAAGCATTCCCAGGCTAAAACATAACTCTCGATGCTTTCGGCGTTAAATCCGGCATTTTGTAATGACTGCACTAGTCGTTTGCGGCTGAGTTTGTGCAATAATGCCCAGTCTGAGCAAATGTCTGCTTCTTGCTGTAAGCGCAGTGCATCTTTAATAATCGATTCAAAAGTTAATTGTGCGTAGGCTTTTAAATGCGAACTGTATTGAGGGTTGAAAGTTTTGAGTATTTTGTTAATATGAGCGATCGCTATCTGAAAACAATCGGCTACAGACGACTGCGTGGGAAAGTTGAGGGTAAATTTTCTGGCAGTCCAATAGCACACCTCTTGTAAATAAGCAGAAATATGTGCAAGTGCCACAGGACTAGATTGAGTCTGCCAAACTTTATACCAGTAAAGTGCCCAAAAGGTATCTGATTTCTCAGTTGACGACTCCTCCAGGCAAACTTTCATACTGCGTCGCAGTTTGGCATCTGTTGCCCAACCACTAAATTGGTCTACATCAAATTGCACAAACGTGGAAAAGATTTCAACAATGCCCTGTCGGGGTTGCATGGAATACTTGCCGTTGTTTGAAACATAGCTGATTTCAATTATACAGCTATATGGACAAAAGCTAATTCCTTGCTGCGTAAGGATTTTACAGATTTTTCAAAATTTTTCCGATCTCAGTGCATAAAGACTAAAAGTCATCGTAGAGAGTGATATGCAGAGAAGTTCATTTAGAAAGATGCTTTCTTTGGGGACTAGCGGAATCATTGAATAAGTTCGTTAAATACAGAACAAAATTTCGATGGTTACAAGCACAAATTCATCCCACAAATATGCAACTTCTTAAAAGTTACCTAATTATCTCTGCATCACCTAATTAACTAGGTTGTCATGTTCTCAAATCCTGGAATTGAATTGCAGGTAATTTGCTGCTGGAATTCAGACAAAAAATTACATCTGCTGAGTTTAACTTAACCAATATCAACAACAAAAGGAGTCAAAAATGACTGTCTACGATAATATCGGTGTTCTGCCTGCTACCCCTGTTACCAACAATGACTTTAATTTAAATGTTTTAGATTCCACTGATGTCTTTGAGTTCAGAATTGACACTACCCAAAATATAAATCTGTCTCTAACAAATATCAGTGCTGGTGATGATGCCGATTTACGCCTTTATCAAGATAACGGTAACGGTTTCTTTGATACAGGCGACCAACTAGTTGATTTTTCCAGTAGGGGAAGCAACCAAGATGACTTCCTTAATCGTCGAGCAGACGCAGGTACTTATTTTGCCGAAGTCAGTCGCTTTAGCAATTCATCAGGCGATGTAAGTTACGATTTAGCCTTGTCTGCAACTACACCCAATAATTCGATAACTGGTTTCAGCAATCTTTTGCCTAGAGAGTTTGCACTTGGTGACTTGTCAGCTGATGTTACCCGCTTTGGGACAATAAGTAATACCAACACCACAGATACTTACGAATTCTCTCTGGGATTATTTGAGGGTGTCGACATTACACTGAGCGGACTCCAAAGTGATGCTGACATCCGACTGATTGCGGACTATAACAACAATCGAATTGTTGATGCAGGTGAGGAAGTTGCACGTTCTACTAATGCTGGTATTACATCGGAAGTAATTTCCAACACTAATCTTTCTGGTAATTACTTCTTGCAGGTCAATCAATATAGTAGTATACAGACTGCCTACACCTTAACTTTTGACCAATTTACCACCACCGATGCTTAAGTTTGGGCATTAGAAGTGATAGGCGGTAATTGAAAGCATTGTAAGGTAATGCTCTCAAGTGTACGTAAATAGTCTTGCGGCAGAGAATCATACTTGAACTTTGCCGCTTTATTCCAAAAAAGATCGCTGCACTTATCAAATATTTCAACAAAATAGTCTTGAAATATGACTAAAGCTTTACAAATAGGCGATGTCTACGACGAGCATAGCTGCATCTCGGTTTTACCTAAAGAAATTATTCCATTTTTGGCTAGTTACAATCTGATTGGGCAATTGTTATCTCAGAGCATTATCGAATCTGCGATCGCACCAATCACCTGCACACAATCAGAAACATCTCATGCTCTAGAGCAATTTTATCAGCATTGGGATTTAACAAGCGAGCAAAAAATCCAAGATTGGTGTTCGCGTTATTGTCTGACTCAAGAGCAATTAGAACTTTTCGCAACCCGAAAGCTCAGAGTTGAAAAGTTCAAGCAAATAACTTGGGGGCATCAACTAGAATCTTACTTTCTCAAATACAAAAGACATTTTGATCGAGTCATTTATTCTTTAATTCGGACTGAAAACAGAGAAACTGCCAACGAACTATTTTTCCGAATTACAGAAGGGGAACAGTCATTTGCTGAACTAGCGCGTGAATATTCTCGAGGGACAGAAGCTGATACAGGCGGCATCGTCGGCCCAGTAGAACTTGGTACTATTACTCCCAATTTTGCTCAGTTACTTTGCACAAGGCAAGTGGGTATAGTTCAACCACCCATACTCTTTGGAGAATCATGGGTAATTTTACGTGTGGAAAAGTTTATAACTGCACAGTTTGACAACTTTATGCGCCAAAGATTACTACAAGAAAATTTTGAAACTTGGTTTCAACAGCAAGTAAATCAACTGTCACCGGAAGAAAAAACCTGGATGTGAATCATACCATTTATGATTGTCACGGGTGTTAACCTGCTTTTCTTACCCGCGATGCGGCAGAAAACCCGAAACTTAATTATTTCAGGTACAGAAAACCAAGGTTTTTTGGTAGAAACATTTCGCGGCATCCAAGTATTAAAAACTACCCAAGCCACTCCCCAAGCTTGGTCAGAATACCAAGGGAATAATAGATTTAGCTCAAACCGCGATCGCAGCTACTGCCGATGGTATCATTTCCCAACTCAATCTGCGAAATTCCGGTCAAACTGTGCGTGCTGGTGAGGAAGTATTGCAAATTGTCCCCACTGATGTACCTCAAGTTTTGAAAGCTGCCGTGGCATCTGAAGATCAAAGTAAGTTAAAAATTGGTCAAAAAGTCCAAATGCGGGTCAGCGTTTGTCCTTACCCAGATTATGGTACTCTGAATGGTGAAGTGCAGACGATTTCTCCAGATGCGTTCGGCAAAGCCGTGCCGCAGGCATTCGCTCCTCAAAAGAATAGCACAAATGCATCGATGAATGGCACTACTAGTCCAAAAGCTACTGTCATCCACCTCTATCTATATTATGGGTGATTTGCCGGACATCATATTAATTCTCATCGCCATTTCCTCCAGTCTCTAGTGGTTTTTTTCCTCCGTTCTTCTACGCATAACTCCTAACTTTTGTCAATTTTTGTATTAAGAAAGATGTTTATAATGGATAGCTTAAAAAGGGGGACTTTGATTCCAGTTCCCCCCTTTTCAAGGGGGTTAGGGGGGATCGAGAAGTGCCTAAAGTCACAGCCAAACACTTTTAAACAACCTCTAATAGATAGTGGTTTATTAAAACTAAAAAGTCGTTTTTAGGTAATTGCTGACACTTTTGTTTCCATAAGTTTAACAATCGCTGCAATTAATTTTTCTGGGTTAAGAGGTTTGGATAAATGCATCTGAAACCCAGCTTTTAGGGCTTTTTCGTAGTCATTGTTTCTCGCAAAGGCAGTCAAGGCAATTGCTGGGATTTCTCCCCCTTGTTCTGGCGTCCGAGTTCTCACTTCATGTATTAACATATAGCCATCCATATCGGGCATACTAATATCACTTACCAACACATCTAGCTTCACTTCTGCTAAGGCTTGTAATGCTTCATCAGCAGAAGATACTGCCATCACAAAAGCCCCATCTTGCTCTAATACAAAAGCAACAAAATCTCGTGAATCAGTATCATCATCGACAACTAAAACCCTGATGCCATTCAGAGGTAAGGAGTTAGTAGCTAAAAATGCAAGATAATTTGGTCCATCCGTCAGCCTTGGACTTTCATCTGTTAGAAGCGGTAAGCTAACAGTAAATATTGCCCCTTGACCCTCACCGTGGCTATCTGCTTTGACAATGCCGCCATGCATTTCAATGATATTACGCACAATTGCCAATCCCAATCCTAATCCACCAAAATTTCTCGTAGAGGTACTATCTGCTTGGCGGAAGTAATCAAACACGAATGGCAAAAAGTCAGCGCTAATTCCCTTACCTGTATCACTAACAATTATTTGAGCATAGCCATCAGTTTCCTGGAGTCGCACTTCTACCTTTCCTCCTCTGGGTGTAAATTTGATTGCGTTAGAAAGGAGATTCCAGACGACTTGCTGCAAACGAGTCGAGTCGCCCATAATTTGTCCCACACCCGGTTCAAATACTGTATTCACCTCAATTAACTTTGTTTCTGCTGCTAATTGCATTGTTTGTAGTGCCGACAATACCGTAGACTTGAGATTAATCTTCGTGATCTTCAGCGTCAGTTTGCCTTGTAAAATTCTGGAAATATCCAGCAAGTCCTCAATGAGTTGAACTTGTAAGGTAGCATTTCGCTCGATTGTGGCTAGTGCTTCAGATGTCTTTGTTTCGTCTAATCTGCGGGTTTGCAATAACTTTGACCAGCCGAGAATTGCGTTGAGTGGAGTGCGTAGTTCGTGCGAGAGGACGGCTAAAAATTCATCTTTAATTCGATTGGCTGTTTCTGCTTTTGCTCGTGCTACTTGTTCTAATTCCAGCAGGTGCGCTCGTTCTTCAAGTATTTGTTTTTGTTCGTGGATATCTGTACAGGTTCCAAACCACTTGACTACAAAACCTTGCTCATCTTTGAGTGGTAAACCTCGCGCTAGTTGCCAACGATAGGAGCCATCAGCAGCTCGTTTAAAGCGATATTCATTGTTATATATAGTGCTATTTTTTACAGCATCAGACCACACTTTATCAGCTCTTTGAACATCATCTGGATGCAATGCAGCCAACCAACCAGAACCCAAAGATTGCTCTAATGTTAGCCCAGTATATTCGCACCAATTTTGATTAAAATAATCGCATTCGCCGTTAGGTTTAGTTGTCCAGACAAGTTGAGGAATTGCCTCAGCTAAGTAACGGTAGCGTTCTTCGCTTTGTCGGAGAATTTCTAAGATGCGTTGGCGTTCAAGAATTTCTTGTTGTAATTGTTCGTTAGTCTTAGTAATTTCATTGGTGCGAACAGCAACCATTTCTTCGAGATGATTCTGGTATTTTCGCAGTTCCTCCTCTACCCATAAGCGTTCGGATATTTGTGTTTGAAGTTGTTGATTTGCTTGTTCTAATTGAGTAGGGCTAGGAAGTGCCAGTGCTTGTGGAACTAAAGGCATAAGCTCTAGTGCTGTAATTACAGATATTGTTGCAGTTACTGCTTTGAGAAACCCCGACAACCAATAGGTTGGATGCCAAAGTGTCCAAATCTCCATTAAATGAGTGGTGCCGCAAGCTACGATAAATCCACTAAACAGCAAAAAAATCCAATCAAAAGGCAAATCTTGTCGCTTGCGGACAAAGTAGAAGAGTGTAGCTGGAATCGAGTAATAAGCTAGTGCAATGAATGCGTCAGATAATATGTGTAACCAAACTAAATTCGTTTGCCATAAATAGCAGTGTCCATGTGGAATAAATGATTCTGATATCAAAAAGTTAGTCCAAAATTCTGATATTATATTTGACATAAATACTTGATTGTTTAATCTATAAAATCTCTGTTTTTGCTTAATATTATTCTAGTACCAAAATATTATTGATACAGGGTGTCTAATTTCTGTACTGTTTAAAGAGACTACAAGATGTCTTTACAAAACAAAAAGGCTGTTAGTATCATCGCTGTTTTACAAAAATAAATCATTTAAAATTCCCAATATTTTCTCTTCTAAAGTCTAAATCAATTAATTGTTGCTATGGAGCTTGTCGCGCATCCGATTGCAATTGTAATGGCTATGAATAGAGTGGTCAACTTGCGGAAATTGCGGACATAATTCTGGTGTACACTAGTAAGTTACCAAATAAAAACCATTCCCATCATTATGGTGAGAATGGCAAAAAATTAGGAGACACAACAGGAAAATTTAATCTCTGCAATTCTCATTCAAGTTAAGATTCGCTTGACTTAGCACTCATTTTATCTAACAGTTGAGTGATTTTTTTAGCTTTTTCAGGTTGGCGCTGTTTTTGTAATAAATCTTTAGCTTGTAGCAGGTTATTTTTAGCTTCTTCTTCTCGCTCTTGCTGCATGAGAATATTTGCCAGACGCAAGTAAGCATCAGGATTTTTCGGACTGCGGCGAATTACTTCCCGAAATAATTCTGTTGCTTCCTCTACTTGTCCTTGCTGGTTTAAAACATCTCCCAAAAACAAGCGCACAACATCATTTGTAGAGTTGATGGAAATCACTTTGCGAAAGGCCGCTTCTGCACCTTGGTAATCTTTTGCTTGGGCAAGATTGATGCCTTTTTGAAATAAGTCTGAAGTAATCAAAGTTTTCCAGGCGAAATAGCCAAGGAGTGACAGACTCAGAACAACTACAACAGCAGCGATAATCGAACTAGTGGGAAAGGTTTCTAGCATTGTCTAAGCCAAAAGACAGGCGATAGGAAAAATTAGATATTCTATAAAAAAGAGTTTCCAGATAAATTGGTAGAATTGAGCGATCGCACTTTTATCTTGTAAGTCTACCGTCAAACTCCGCAACCACAGCCAAGCCAACAAGCCCAAATGAGTAACTACCAGGAATATGGCGTTAACGGAGGCGACGTGTAGCACCCCAACCAGAATTATTCCCAAATAGCAGGCAGTTATTACCCAAAGAGACAGATTGAACACAGCTTGAGGGCCAAGTTTGATGGTGAAAGTAGTAATATTGTAGAGGCGATCGCCTTCCATATCGGGGATATCTTTAAAGATAGCGATCGCAAAGGTAAACACCAAAATAAATAATGTCAACACCCACACCACAGGCGGAATTGTTTGGCTTTGTTGCAACGCCCAACTGTAATGCAGATATAGCCCTAAGTTAACAATCGTACCGCGCACCGAAAAAATACACAGCGCTGCCCAAACGGGAAACTGTTTTAAGCGAATTGGCGGTAAAGAATAAGCAGTACCAATGGCCAAACTAATTGCTACCATACCCAATAAAAACGGGCCAGTTAGCCACGCCACAACCAGCGCCAAAATCCCAGTCAAAGCGACAATTAATTGCCCAGTTTGCTGGGAAAACTCACCAGACGCTAAGGGTAAATGAGGCTTATTAATCTTGTCTATTTCCACATCTTCTAATTGATTCAGCCCCACAATGTAGACATTGCCACACAGACAACCAATCCATGCACCAAAAACAGGGAGTAGGGAATACGTAGAGACAAGATTCATCGCGTTTGTAGAGACGCGATTCATCGCGTCTGTAGATATATGATTCATCGCGTCTCTACTTATAGCAATGGCAATTAAATATAAACCCAAAACACTCAGACTTGTACCAATAATCGTGTGAGGGCGAGAGAATTTCCAGAAAGCGTATAACCACTGGAAATATGATTGAACAGGTTTGCCTGGTAAAGGGCTGTTTTGAGAACTTTGGCTCATAAGTAGCTTAGATACAGTATTCTGGCTGGTTGTTAATCATTGTCACAGAATTTGGTCATTAGACTTCTTTCATGACTTAATGAGCTTTTACCCAAAATCCCTCTCCCAAGCTTGGGAGCTACGGTGTACACACAAGTTGAATTACCCCCCTTAATCCCCCCTTGGAAAGGAGGGAAAAAAGAAATCTAGTTCCCTCCCCTTTCCAAGGGGTTAGGGTGGGGTAAAACCCTGGTTAATCAGCTATTTCAGAGTTGTGTATACACGTAGAGCTTGGGAGAGGGACTTTGAAATTGTCTACCCTTCTCTTCTGCTCTGTGCCCTCTGCGCCTCTGCGGTAGCCTGCAAAAGCGTCTACGTTATTCTAAACTTATAACTTCTTGCGCCAACTAAAATCAAGAATGCGATTAATTTTATACAGTAAACCCGGCTGTCATTTATGTGAAGGCTTGCAAGAAAAGCTAGAACAAATCCAAAATCTCAGTTTCGAGTTGGAAATTAGGGATATTACGACTCGTGAAGATTGGTTTGCTGCATATCAGTATGAAGTGCCGATACTTTATTTATCGAACCACAGAGGCGCAGAGGATGAGCAGGGAAGTGAGAAACCATTGCCGCGTCCTTCTCCTCGTGCTAGCGTGCAGCAGTTGGAGCAAATGTTGCGTAAATATTTAGCCAATTAGAAAAAAATAATGCAGAATAAGCGCAAGATCGAGAATGTGGCGAGGTTCACAAAATGAAATTGCGGGAATTACTAACAGCGGTAGACAGTGTTGAGCAATTGCCTAGTTATCCAACTTTGGAAGATGTGGAAATTAGGGGTTTAAAGACGAATTCCCATGCTTGTCGTGTGGGAGATTTGTTTATTGGGATGCCAGGAACGCGGGTTGATGGTGGGGAATTTTGGCAAAGTGCGATCGCATCGGGAGCGGTAGCTGCGATCGTTTCTCCCGAAGCTGCACAAAAAAATCCTCCCACAAATCAGGCTGTGGTCATTAGTGCAAGTAACATCACTCAAGCTTGTGCCCAGATAGCCAGTGCTTTTTATGGTTATCCAGGGCGAAAACTCAAGTTGGTAGGCGTAACTGGTACAAATGGCAAAACTACAACCACTCATCTAATTGAATTTCTGCTAGGGCAAGCTAATTTAGCTACAGCTTTGATGGGAACTCTCTACACTCGTTGGGCAGGTTTTGAGCAAACTGCTGCCCACACTAC
>CAXUOL010000076.1:0-15077 GCA_964252435.1 uncultured Nostoc sp. | reverse complement strand
TGCTCTACTATCAAGTTCTTTTGACACGTCGAGCAATCAGCGATCGCTCTGGTGAAGCAACAACCCTTCACAACATTGGTTTTACCTATAGCACCCTGGCAGAGCATCGCCAAGCAATGAAGTTCTACAAGCAAAGCATTGTGATTTATCAAGAACTGGGCGATAATCTCGGAGAAATTTCAACTTTGCTGAATATGGGAAGCCTTTACGCCACTACGAAACGCAAAAAAATGGCGCGATCGTGCTACCAAAATGCCCAAGAGTTAGCAGAGCAAATTGAATATCAGCCACTTTTAGAAAAAGTACAGCAGTTCATAGATTCTCTTTAGCATCCAGTTCCCCTTCTCCCATCGGTGAGAGGTTAAGATAATATTGCTTTTGTCAATTAGAAATTATGCTGAAAATCCGGAAAAAGCGGAAGTATTAAGTTAACTCATGTACTGAATTTCGTGGGCGACAATGAATGATACGGATCAAGATTATGTGATCGCCTGCCTAAAAATTCTGTTTCCGACCCCGATTTTGGCAATATTTTAAGTACGATTGCTTATTGACAAATGGTATATGACCTTAACCTCTCACGAATGCCGATGCACTGTACCCGCTTCGGGTCAGTGTGGGCTTTTAGCAGCCCTGAACTATCCACACTGAGTTCACAGCATAAATAATTTCGAGCCTCTGGGCGAGTTTACCAAAGTCACCCCGATAGCAGCAATATTTTGACTGCCGTTATAGTCCAATACGCTTGGGTTAAGGCTAAAATTCTTTGCTAAAGTCAATTTTTTTAACGAACCGCTAAGGACGCGTTCGCGCAGCGTCTCGTAAGAGTTGGACGCAAAGAGAAGAAAGAAATGCTTAACTGAACTGTATTGCGTTATAGTCGGCATCACCAATCCACAGACAAGTTTCATTAATACACTTGAAACGTTTGTCAGAACGCAATCCAATCTGAAAACATCGGTGGCAGGTAAGACTAGTCCGCTCTAAATAACTAGGCGAGAAACATCATCTACATGAAGATGCATTCCTACTCTTTGCTAAGAGTCCTCCATGCCCAATGCAACTTTTCTAACGTTTGTTAACCAAGATATGGTAGTGGGAATTATAACACTAGTATAAAGAAATTTTCGTCAAAATTTATGAGCGCAAAAGTTGATGGAACTTTAAGGATTGCTGGCTACCAAATCATCGAGCAACTTTATTCAGGTTCTCGTACTCAAGTGTATCGGGCAATTCGAGAATGCGATCGCCTACCAGTTGTCATCAAGCTCTTAAAACGAGAATACCCAACTTTTACCGAATTAGTCCAGTTTCGCAACCAATATGCGATCGCTAAAAACCTAGATATTCCCGGCATTATCAAACCCTACAGCCTAGAAGCCTATCACAATGGCTATGCCCTAGTCATGGAAGACTTTGGTGGTGTTTCCCTGCGGCAATTTACTCAAGGAAAAACACTGACATTAGAGCAATTCCTACCCATTGCTCTGCAACTGCTAGACACTTTACACCAGTTACATCAACAGTGCGTCATTCACAAAGACATCAAGCCAGCCAACATCTTGATTCACCCTGACACGAAACAAATCAAGCTGATTGACTTTAGTATTGCCTCGCTCTTACCACGAGAAACCCAGGAAATCCAGAGCCTCAATAGATTGGAGGGAACGTTAGCCTATCTGTCGCCAGAGCAAACCGGACGGATGAATAGAGGCATTGACTACCGCAGCGACTTCTATTCATTAGGTGTAACCTTCTTTGAACTACTGAGTGGAAAATTGCCCTTTGAGTCCTATGAACCGATGGAATTGGTGCATTACCACATTGCGAAACTCCCACCTTGCGTCTGCGATTTCAACCTCAAATTGCCCTTGATGCTGGGCGAGATTATCCGTAAATTGATGGCGAAGAATGCTGAAGACCGCTATCAGAGTGTGCTAGGACTTAAACATGACCTCGTGACTTGCTTAGAACAGTGGCGAGAAACAGGCAAACACACCTGGTTTGATTTAGGACAGCGAGATATTAGCGATCGCTTTCTTATACCCGAAAAACTCTACGGGCGGGAATCGGAAGTAAATACCTTACTAGAGGCATTTGGTCAGGTTGCCAATGGTAGCTCTCAATTAATGCTAGTGGCAGGTTTCTCTGGTATTGGCAAAACCGCAGTCGTCAATGAAGTGCATAAGCCGATTGTGCGGTGGAACGGCTACTTCATCAAGGGCAAGTATGACCAATTTAACCGAAATATTCCTCTGTCTGCTTTTGTGCAAGCCTTTCGTGATTTGATGGGACAGTTGGTTAGTGAAAGCGATACCCAACTAAAGCAATGGCAGAGTAAAATTTTAGCAGCAGTTGGCGAGAACGGGCAAGTCCTGATCGAGGTGATTCCTGAACTGGAGCAGATGATCGGCAAACAGCCTGCGATCCCAGAATTATCGGGCAGTGCAGCACAGAACCGTTTCAATCTGCTGTTCCAAAAGTTCATTCAAGTCTTCACCACACCAGAGCATCCGTTGGTGATGTTTCTCGATGATTTGCAGTGGGCAGATTCGGCATCACTCAATTTGCTGAAGCTGTTGATGTCCCAGAGCAATCGCAGTTATCTATTCATTATTGGCGCATACCGCGATAACGAGGTATTTGCAGCTCATCCCCTCATCTTAACGCTAGATGAAATTGAAAAGGAATCTTCTTGCGTCAACACTCTGACTCTATTTCCCTTGAGTCAAGCAGATGTGAACCATTTTATCGCCGATTCCCTCAGTTGTGCAACTCAACAAGCATTGCCGTTGACAGAATTAGTTTATCAAAAAGCCAAAGGTAATCCCTTTTTCACGACTCAGTTTTTGAAAGCGCTCCATGAGGATGGGCTGATTAGCTTTGACCCCCCTCAGTCCCCCCTTAGCAAGGGGGGAAGTCAAGGGGGGTGGCAGTGTGATGTAGCGCAAGTGCGATCGCTTGCTCTCACCGATGATGTGGTGGAATTTATGGCACAACAGCTTCAGAAATTGCCATCCAACACTCAAGATGTTTTGAAACTGGCAGCTTGTATCGGCAATCAGTTTGATTTGGCGACATTGGCGAGCGTTTCTGAAAAGTCTCACACCGAAACCGCTTCAGACTTATGGAAAGCATTGCAAGAAGGATTGGTGATTCCAACCAACGAGGTTTATAAGTTTTATCAAGATTCTTCATTTGTCCTTTGTCATTTGCAAATGACAAATGACAAAGGACAAATGACAGTTTACAAATTCTTGCATGATCGCGTCCAGCAAGCTGCCTATTCCTTGATTCCTGACGACCAAAAACAGGCAACCCATCTTAAAATTGGGCAGCTTTTGTTGCAGGAGACTTCGCTCAACGATCAAGGCGAAAAATTGTTTGATATCGTCAATCATCTTAATGTCGGGCAATCTCTGATTACTCAACCATCTCAACGCCATGAAGTTGCCCAGTTAAATCTTGCTGCCGGACGCAAAGCCAGAGCAGCAACGGCTTACAGTGCTGCTCTGACCTATTTAATTGCGGGCATCGACCTGCTTCCTGGCGATCGCTGGCAACATCAATACAACCTGTGTCTCGCCCTCTATGAAGGGGCAACAGAGGCAGCCTACCTCAGCACCAATTTTGAACAGATGGAGCAGTTAGCAGAAACGGTGCTGACTCATACCCATTCCTGGCTCGATCGGGTGACTATCTATGAGGCTAAAATCCAGGCTTGCATCGCCCAAAATCAACATCGAGAAGCTTTGCGGCTGGCGCGAGAAGTGCTAAAACACCTGGGGGTGCATCTGCCAGAACAACCTACCCAGGTAGACATCAAGCAGGCGCTTCTGCACACCCAAAGACTCATTGGCAACAGATCAATTGAATCCTTGTTGGAGTTACCCGAAATGAGCGCACTGGAGCAAAAAGCGGCAATGACTATTATATCAAACATCATCTCTGCTGCTTATCAAGTTGCTCCAGACCTGTTACCCTTGCTCACCTTTGTTCAAATCGATTTATCCGTGCAATACGGGAATGCAACCGAGTCAACTTATGGTTATAACCAGTACGGGTTGATGCTGGTTGCCATGTTAAGAGATATTGATGCGGGCTATCGCTTTGGGCAATTAGGGATGAACCTGTTACAGCATATCGATGCCCACAAGCTCGCTGCTAAAACCATTTTTGGATTCAACACCTTCCTCAGACATTGGCAAGAACCCGCGAAAGCGGCGCTGGACGGATTTCTGCAAGCTTATGCCAGTGGAGTAGAAACGGGCGATCTACAGTATGCTGCCCTCAGTCTCATGGGCTACGGCTACACCGCTTATTTGAGTGGGCAGGAACTTTCTGCTCTTAAACAGACGATGGATGAACACCGCAAGGTCATCCAGCAATTTCGTCAGGATGGCTATCTTCACATTCAAAGTATTTACTATCAAGCGGTTCTTAATTTGCTGGAACCGACGGCTGAACCAGATCGGTTGTGTAGCAAACATTATGATGAAGATGAGATGATTCAACTTCATCTCCAAGCCAATCAATTGCTGGCGCTCTATCAACTTTATTTCAATAAACTGCTCCTTTCCTATCTGTTCCATCGCTACGAACAAGCGCTCTTAAATGCCCGTTTGACAGAACAGTATTTGGGCGTAGCAGTAGGACTCATGCACGTTCCGCTATTCTCCTTCTACGATGCGCTAGTGCGATTAGCGATTTATCCAACTGCCAGTAAGACAGAGCAAGCAGCTATTCTAGATCGAGTCTCTATTCATCAGGAGAAACTTCAGGAGTGGACATCTCATGCACCCAGCAATCAAGCTCAACGCTGGGCACTAGTTGCCGCAGAACGGTGTCGAGTTCTAGGTGAAAAAGCCAACGCAACAGATTTGTATGATCGCGCCATTGCTCTTGCTAAAGAACACGGCTACACCCAAGAAGAAGCATTGGCCAACGAACTAGCCGCCAAATTTTACCTTGATTGGGGCAAACAGCGCATAGCTGGGGAATACATAACCCAAGCCTACTATGGCTATGCTCGTTGGGGCGCTAAAGCCAAAGTCGCCGACTTAGAAACCCGTTATCCCCAACTCCTCGCCCCTATCCTTCAACAAACCCGTTCTCCCTTCTCCACTCACGAAACTATCTTTACATTGGAGAGTGTCATCTCCACCAGTTCCACCACTTCCAGCAGTAGCAGCGTATCTGTTGCGTTAGATTTAGCAGCCATTCTCAAAGCTTATCAAACCCTTTCTAGAGAAATCGAACTCGAAAAACTGCTTTTAGCTTTGCTTTCTATCGTCATTGAAAATGCCGGAGCCGATAAATGTGTATTCATGATTTTGGAGTCAGATCGGTTGCTAGTTCAAGCGTTAGCACATCTTTCCCTAAGTAGTCTACAGAATCAGACTGCCAACGTCGATTTTTACCCGATGTTGCTCAACCCGCAACTCGTTGATGACTCCCTTGATGTGCCAGTTGGCTTAATTAATACTGTCAAACGCGGCTTACAACCAGCAGTAATTGTTGATGCCACGGTGCATCCGCAATTCAATAATGACCCCTATATTCAGCAACAGCAGCCCAAGAGTATCCTGTGCAGCCCGATTGTGCATCAGGGTAAGTTGCTGGGCATATTGTATCTGGAAAATAACTTAGTAACTGGAGCCTTTACAAGCGATCGCGTCGAACTACTGAACTTACTTTGCTCTCAAGCGGCAATTTCTCTGGAAAATGCCCGACTTTATCGAAATTCCCATAACTATGCTCAACAGTTAACACAATCTCTAGCAAAATTGCAAGCTAGTGAAACCCGCTTTCAAAATTTGGCAAATAATATTCCTGGGATGGTGTACCAGTTCCGTTTAGAGGTAGATGGTTCAACTTCAACACCCTACCTTAGCTCTGGCTGTTTGGACTTGTATGGGTTAGAGCCAGAGTTGGTGATGGCAGGGACGCATAGCCTTTACGCGATGAATCATCCTGACGATCGATCAGCTATTGCTGAAGCGATCGCCTACTCAGCCCAAAATCTCACACCCTTTGAGGAAGAATGGCGGATTATCGTGCCTTCAGGAACCGTAAAATGGATTCAATCTGCGGCTCGGCCAGAGCGACAAGCCGATGGGGCAATCATTTGGGATGGGGTGGTAATTGATATTAGCGAACGCAAACAGGCCGAAGCATCTCTAGCTAAAGAACGAGAGTTTTTGAATGCCATTATTCACAATATTACAGATGGGATTGTTGTTTGCGATGCTAGTGGCAAATTGACTCTATTTAACAAAGCAACTCGTGAATTTCATGGCTTACCAGTAGAATCCTTACCACCAGAACAATGGACAGAATACTTCTCACTCTATCAACCAGATGGTCAAACACCCCTATCAAAAGCGGAAATTCCTCTGTTTCGTGCCTTACAAGGGGAAATCGTCGAAAATGCCGAAATGGTAATTGCGCCAAAGCATGGTTCTAAAAGAATTTTATTAGCAAGCGGACAAGCGATCGTCGATTCTTCGGGCAACAAACTCGGTGCAGTCGTTGTGATGCGAGATATTAGCGATGTCTACGACGAGCTTCGCTTACGCAAACTTGCAGAACTTGCCTTGCAGCAAAAATCACAAGACTTAGAACAAGCGCTAACTGATTTGCAAAACACCCAATTACAAATGGTGCAAAGCGAAAAAATGTCTGCACTAGGTAACTTAGTTGCTGGTGTAGCTCACGAAATGAATAATCCTCTCGGTTTTATTGCTGCCAGTCTCAAACAAGCAAAACCGACGATCGCTGATCTTGTTGGACACTTAAAGCTTTATCAAGAAAGTTTACCCCACAAAAACGATCAAATTAAAGACCATGCTGAAGAAATTGACTTGGATTATAGCTTAGAAGACTTGCCTAAGATGATTGATGCCATGTCGATGGCGTGCGATCGCCTGAAAAATATCAGCACCAGTTTACGAACTTTCTCGCGTGCCGATAAAGATTATAAAGTACCGTTTAATATTCACCAAGGCATCGACAGCACGATTTTAATTTTGAAACATCGTCTCAAGGCTAACGAACAACGTCCAGCAATTGAAGTGATAACTGAATACAGCACTTTACCTCAAATTGAGTGTTTCCCTGGACAATTAAATCAAGTATTTATGAATCTACTAGCAAATGCTATTGATGCCTTGGAGGAATCGAATCTTGGTCGAAGCTTTGACGAAATAAAAGCAAATCCGAACTGCATTACAATTACTACTACAGTAAAAAATAATCTAGTTAAAATTACAATTACTGACAATGGTAAGGGTATAGATGAAGAGGTAAAACAAAAAATATTTGACCATTTATTTACGACAAAAGCTGTCGGAAAAGGAACAGGATTAGGACTAGCGATCGCCCGTCAAATCGTTGAAGAAACCCACGGGGGAAAATTGAGTTTTAACTCTGTTCTGGGTGAGAGGACAGAATTTATCATTGAAATTCCGGTCTAATTTTTAGCTCTTTTTGTTAAACAGCTTCAGATATCTGGGAATACTAAATCTGGAAATTGTCAGGATTTAGCAATATGGTTAGCACTATTGTCAGTATTCCCGGATATCAGATCAGTGAAGAACTCTACAATGGTTCCAGAACACTGGTTTATCGAGGGTATCGAGAAACCGACTCATTACCTGTAGTAATTAAACTGCTGAAAAATCCCTATCCAAGTTTGGGCGAACTCTTGTCGTTTCACAATCAGTACACTATAGCTAAAAATCTCAACTCACCGCTAATCATCCAAACCTATAGCCTGGAGGCGTATCAAAATGGCTATGCGTTGGTGATGGAAGATTTTGGGGGGATTTCTCTCAAAAATTATTTCACCTCTGTAGAAACACGATATATCGCGTCTCTACAACAGTTTTTAGAAATAGTGATCGCCCTCTGCAATACCTTAGATATATTGTATCGCGCTCGCATCATTCACAAAGACATCAAACCCAGTAATATCTTAATTAATCCCGAAACCAAACAAATAAAATTAATTGACTTTAGTATTGCCTCTCTACTCCCACGAGAAACGCAAACTTTGATGAATCCCAATGTATTAGAAGGCACACTTGCTTATATTTCCCCAGAACAAACAGGCAGAATGAATCGGGGAATTGACTATCGGACTGACTTTTATTCTTTAGGTGTCACTTTCTACGAATTACTCACAGGTGAGTTACCATTTCAATCAAACGAGCCGATGGAATTGGTACATTGTCATATTGCAAAAACAACACCTTTAGTACATGAAATTAACCCACAAATCCCGTCTGTACTCTCGGAGATTGTCAACAAATTGATGGCGAAAAATGCAGAAGACCGCTATCAAAGTGCATTAGGACTGAAATTTGATTTAGAAAAATGTTTAACTCAAATACAAAATTCTGGTGAAATTCAGAGTTTTGAAATTGCGCGACGGGATGTGTGCGATCGCTTTACCATCCCCGAAAAACTCTACGGCAGAGAAACTGAAGTACAGACTTTACTGGATGCTTTTGATCGCGTCAGTCAAGGTAATACAGAAATAATGCTAGTGGCGGGTTTCTCAGGCATTGGAAAAACCGCCGTTGTTAACGAAGTACACAAGCCGATCGCCCGTCAGCGGGGTTACTTCATCAAAGGCAAATACGATCAATTTCAGCGCAACATTCCCTTTTCTGCTTTTGTCCAAGCCTTTCGAGATTTGATGGGGCAATTATTATCAGAAAGTGATGCCCAATTGCAAACATGGAAGACTAAAATTTTAGAGGCTGTTGGAGACAGCGGACAAGTTTTAATTGATGTGATTCCAGAACTCGAACGGATTATTGGCACTCAACCCCCAGCTACGGAACTATCGGGAAGTGCTGCCCAAAATCGTTTCAATCTGCTGATGCAGAAATTTGTGAAAATATTCACGAGTCAATCACATCCATTAGTGATGTTTCTAGATGACTTGCAGTGGTCAGATTCGGCTTCTCTGAACTTACTGCAATTATTGATGCAGGACAGCCAGTATTTATTAATATTGGGTGCGTATCGGGATAACGAAGTGTCACTCGCTCATCCCTTTATCTTAAAAGTCGATGAGATAGTCAAAACAGGGGCTGTAGTCAATATGATTACACTGCAACCTTTGAGTCTAGTCGATCTGAATCAGTTGGTTGCGGATACGCTAAATTGCGAATTATTCCTAGCTCAACCATTAACTGAATTGGTGTCCCAAAAAACCAAAGGAAATCCATTTTTTGCCACGCAGTTTCTCAAAGCATTGTATGAAGATGGACAGATTACCTTTGACCCCCCTCAGTCCCACGCCAGATGCTTCAAGTCGGCAGAGCCGCCCAACGCACTGGCTCCCCTTACCAAGGGGGGAAGAGAAGGGGGGTGGCAGTGCGATATTGCCGAAGTTAGGGCTTTGGCAATTACTGATGATGTGGTGGAGTTTATGGCTGTGCAATTGAAGAAATTGCCGCGATCAACTCAGGAGGTTCTCAAATTAGCAGCCTGCATTGGGGCGCAGTTTGATTTGAATACATTGGCAATTGTTTCAGAAAAGTCCCTAGAAGCAGCCGCAACTGATTTGTGGAAAGCCTTGCAAGAAGGTTTGATTATTCCGAATACGGAAGCCTATAAGTTTTTTATTCAATCTGACAGTGCCTCGGTTTCTGATGCCGCAGCGAATCCAATTTATCGGTTTTTGCACGATCGCGTCCAACAAGCCGCTTATTACCTGATTCCTGATGACCAAAAAACAGTAACCCATCTCCAAATTGGACAGTTACTTCAGCGAAATTTATCTGACCTAGAGCTTGAAGAAAAACTCTTTGATCTTGTTGGGCATTTGAATTTGGGAATTGAGTTAATTAGTCAAGCAAGCGATCGTCAAGCCTTAGCTCAACTGAATTTACAAGCTGGAGTGAAAGCGAGAAATTCTACAGCTTATGCCGCAGCCAGGGTTTATTTGCAAACGGGGATTCAGCTACTCCAGACAAACTGCTGGCAAAGTCAGTATGATTTGACTCTCAATCTCTATGTGGCGATGGCTGAAGCCAGCTACTTGAATGGTGACTTTACGGACATGAAACAGCAAGCCGAATTGGTATTGCAGCAAGCACAGACAATTTTCGACAAAGTGAAAATCTATGAAATTCAAATCGCGGCACTCACAGCTCAGATTCGAGTCTTAGAGGCGATCGCAGTAGGAAGAGATGTACTGAGTCAATTAGGGGTGGATCTGCCGACGGAAGTAGACTCAGCTAATATTGGCAAAGCCTTACAAGAGCTTAACCAGCAACTTCAGGGTAGAGAGATTGCCGAGCTGATCGAGCTGCCGACGATGAGCGATCGCACCGCCCAAGCTGCGATGCAACTGTTAGGCATGTTGTTTTCACCTGTGTTCCAGGGAATGCCGGGTTTAATGCCCCTGTTGAGCGCAACGATGGTACGGTTATCGCTCCAGTTTGGCAATGCACCCGTCTCGATAGTCGGCTATGTGATTCATGGGACTACCTGTGCCTTTGGAGGCGAAGTCAAAACAGGCTACAGTTTTGGTCGTTTAGCGCTCTCATTGCTGGAACGGTTGCATACTCAGGGCATGAAGCCGATCACTCTAAGTTTGTTTGGGGCATTCATCCAGCATCGCCAGGAAGCTTTGAGAGCAACGCTACCTATGCTGAAAGAAGGCTATACGAGTGGTATGGAAACTGGTGATTTTGTCAACGCTGGCTACTGCATCGTCGGTTACTCCTCTAATGGGCTTTGCGCTGGTGTAGACTTGGACACGCTGGCTACTGAATTGACTGCTTACAATGCTGCCCTAGCTCAGGTTAAACAAGCTTCGGCAAATATTCATATAGATATAGTGCGGCAAACGTTGCAGCAGTTGAGCGCCACGGTGAGCCAACCCGATCACTTAATTGGCGGCTTCTACGATGAAACGGTGAGGTTGCCGCAGCACGAGCAGGATCGCGATCTTGCGGCGATCGCTACTGTCTACAGCTACAAGCTGCTGCTTGCCTACTGCTTTGGCAATTATCAGGCTGCCCTCAGCTACATCACCCCAGTCAAGTCCTATTTCATGGCAGTATCTGGAGCGACTTATGTTTCCATTTTTCATTTCTATGCTGCACTCACACACCTAGCACTCTTCCACACTCAATCAGAAGCAGAGCAAGCAGACGGTCTTCTTCAGGTGCAAATCCATCAAACTGTGCTGCATCAATGGGCTGACCATGCCCCAATGAACCATTTGCATAAATGGTATCTAGTTGAAGCTGAAAAGCATCGGGTTTTGGGTGAAAAAGTCGCAGCCACTGAGTGTTATGACCAAGCGATAAATCTTGCTAAAGAACATCAGTTCATCAACGAAGAAGCATTAGCTAAAGAACTGGCTGCTAAGTTTTACCTCAACTGGGGTAAACAGCGCCTTGCCCAGGAATATATGATCGAAGCCTACTATGGCTATGCTCGTTGGGGTGCTAAAGCCAAAGTCGCCGACTTGGAACAACACTATCCCCAACTCCTCGCTCCCATCTTAGAACAAACTCGTTCTCCCCTCTCCACTCACGAAACTCTCTTCACATTGGGGAGCGTCACCTCTACCAGTGCCGCCACATCCAGTAGCAGTATCTCTGTGGCTTTAGATTTAGCTACCATTCTCAAAGCTTCCCAAATTATCTCAGGGGAAATTGAACTCGAAAAACTGGTTTCATCGTTGCTTTCTCTCGTCATCGAAAATGCGGGGGCTAATAAATGCGTGTTAATACTCGTGCGAGACGAACGCCTGCTGATTAAAGGGTCAATTACTGAGGGGACGGAGTCAGTCGTGTTGCAGCGTCTTCCCATTGAGGACAGCCAGGACATTCCCTTAAGACTGATTTACAAAGTGAAGCACGAAAGGCAGACTGTTGTGCTGCTGGATGTGACAACCGATCCGACTTTAGCTAGCGATCCCTATATCATTTGTCAGCAGCCGAAGAGTATCTTGTGTAGCCCGATTTTGCATCAAGGTAAATTGAGGGGCATTTTATATCTAGAGAATAATTTGGCGACGGGGGCGTTTACGAGCGATCGCGTTGAACTCCTCAATCTCCTCTGCGCTCAAGCGGCAATTTCTTTGGAAAATGCCCGACTGTATGAGCAGTCACAAACCTATGCCCAGCAGCTAGAGCAAGCCTTGCGAGAACAGCAAAAATTGGCAGGCGTAGTCCAAACCAGCACTGATTTTATCGGCATCGCAACGCTTACTGGACAAGCCATTTATCTCAACCCAGCCGGACGGCAGTTGGTTGGACTCGATAGCGCCGCCGAAATCTCCAACTTTCAGATGCGGGATTTCCACAGTCCAGAAGATTTTGACCGGATCGAACAGGAAATTCTGCCGCGCGTGATGCAGCAGGGCGTTGGGCATGGAGAGATGAACTTTCGCCACTTCCAAACTGGGCAGTTGATTCCCACTGATTACGTGCTCTTTGCGATCGAAGATCCCCTCACCAATCAGCCACTTTGTCTGGCATCGATTAGTCGAGATATTCGCGATGTCTACGACGAGCTTCGCTTACGCAAAAAAGCCGAAGCTGCCATCATCCAAAAATCTCAAGAATTAGAGCAAGCCTTACATGACTTGCAGCAAACCCAATTGCAAATGATTCAAAGCGAAAAGATGTCGGCATTGGGAAACTTAGTGGCTGGTGTAGCTCACGAAATGAATAATCCCCTTGGTTTTATTGCTGCCAGTCTAAAACTTACTAAACCTACGTTTACTGATATTGTTGAACATCTCGGACTATATCAATCAAGTTTACCCAACAAAAGTGAAGAAATCATTGACCACGCCGAATCAATCGACTTAGATTATAGCTTATCAGACTTGCCCAAGATGATTGATTCTATGTCTATGGCGTGCGATAGGCTAAAAAACATCAGCACCAGTTTACGTACTTTCTCTCGTGCTGACCAAGATTACAAAGTACCTTTTAATATCCACCAAGGCATTGATAGCACAATTTTAATTCTCAAACATCGTCTGAAAGCTAACCCTGAGCGTCCCGCCATTGAAGTTGTCACAAATTACGGTAATCTCCCCGAAGTTGAATGCTTCCCCGGTCAATTAAATCAGGTGTTTATGAATATTATTGCAAATGCTATTGATGCATTAGATGAATCTAACACCGGACGCATTTTTGAAGAAGTTAAAGCTAATCCTAACTGCATTACAATTACAACCTCAGTCGGAAATAATCTAGTTAAAATTGCCATTGCTGATAATGGCAAGGGGATGAATGAATCAGTCAAACAAAAAATATTTGACCATTTATTTACTACTAAAGCTGTGGGTAAAGGAACAGGATTAGGATTGGCGATCGCCCGTCAAATTATTGTAGAAAAACATGGCGGAGCGATTGAGGTGAATTCTCAATTTGGCAAAGGAACTGAATTTGTGATTCAGCTACCATTGTTCGCATAAGCGAGAAAATCGCAGTTGTTGTAGGATAAAAATAAATTGTCTGTGTCCTAACTATGTCTCGTTCCTCGCTTTGGCGTTTGACAGTTCCCCCATTGGAAAACGGCGATCGCCTAACCCGCTTTGAATTTGAGCGGCGCTACAGCGCGATGCCAAAGCTAAAAAAAGCCGAATTGATTGAAGGAACTGTCTACATGGCTTCACCGCTGCGTTTTGAACCCCATGCAGAACCTCATGCTAGAGTCATGACCTGGCTAGGAGTTTATCAGGCCATGACCCCAGGAGTGCGTGTTGGTGATAACCCAACCGTTCGCCTTGATTTGGACAATGAACCCCAACCCGACGCGGTGTTATTGATTGATGCTCAGGCGGGTGGGCGTTCGCACCTCAGCCAAGATGGTTACGTAGAAGGAGCACCAGAACTGGTTGCAGAAATTGCCGCCAGTAGTGCCACGGTCGATTTGGGTGACAAAAAGCGTGCTTATCGGCGGAATGGAATACAGGAGTACCTCGTGTGGCAGGTGTTTGAACAGCGCATCGATTGGTTCCAATTAGAAGCAGGAGAGTATGTAAATTTGCACCCCGATGCGGCAGGTGTGATTCAAAGTCAAGTCTTTCCAGGATTGTGGTTAGACGAATCTGCCTTGCTGGCGGGGGATATGCAACAGGTGTTAACTGTATTGCAAGCAGGGGTGAATTCTGTCCAACATCAAGCCTTTGTGCAGCAGTTAGCCCTGGCAGTCCAATCGGATCGATAAATGTTATGGATAAATTGATGCAGGGTATTGCTGCTTATGCCATTCTTTAATTATGAATTATGAACTAGTAATTATTCGCTCATTCCCAGTCAAAGACTATTGGTGACAACTTAAGAAAAAGGTAATGTTGTCAATAGGTGCATTTTTGGGGAAAAAAGCGATGGGGAACCCACGGGTAGGAAATCCAGACCACAAGCGATCGCGAAATATGCCCGCAGCAGAAAACGAAGTGCTAGCAGCGCGGATGGAAGAGCTATTAACACCACTGGTATATAAGCAACTGAGCTATTACCAGCAGTTGGGATTAGGCGACAGAATTCTGGGTTTACCTTTAATGGTGGCAGTAGTATTGACATTACTGTGGCGAGGAGTGCCATCAGTGCGTGAGTTGTGCCGATTACTAAATCGAGAAGACCTATTGTGGTGTCAAGCTGTGGAAGTGTCGCAGCAAGCTTTATCTAAAAGGTTTTTGGAATTTCCAGCATCAGTGTTTGAGCGGGTGATGATGGATTTAATGCCGCAGTTGCAACAACAATGGCTTTCAAGAAAAAAACGTCCATTACCAGCTAGCATTAAGTTCACAAAAACAAAGTTCCAGCGAATTTGGGTTGTTGATGGCTCAACATTGGAAGCGATCTTCCGTAAACTTGAGAGTTTACAAGAAAAAAGCTGTTTACTCGCCGGAAAAATCTATGCCATTGTGGATTTAACAACCCATTTACCAGTACAAATTCGATTCGAGGAAAATCCATATTGTTCGGATGCAATGATGTGGGGTTGGTTACGCAGTCGTACACCAACAGCAACAATATTTATCTTTGATAGAGGTTTTTATAAAGAAGGGGAAGGGGGACTGGGGT
>CAXUOL010000075.1:0-15165 GCA_964252435.1 uncultured Nostoc sp. | reverse complement strand
ATGGTTTACAAATGGATGCGGTAATTGCGTCGGTAATTAATCAAGTACCAGTTCCGAGGTGAAAAAATTAAACCTCTTGCGTAGATCGTAAAATTTGCTCTCATCCCCCAACCCCTTCTCCCAAAATTGGGAGAAGGGGAGCGAATTTCAAAGTCCCTCTCCCAAGTTTGGGAGAGGGATTTAGGGTGAGGGCTAATTAGTTATGATTCCGAATCCAAAATCAGATCGCACCTCTAGATTTGCACTTTTCTGCATAGCTTGAAAATTCATCTCCAATTAAAATAAGCGCATACTTCAATGAGTTAGGGCTAAAAGACACAAGATATGACTCTCAAGCTAAACGTCAAAGACGAAGGAATTTTTCATAAAGCTTAAAGAAACTTTGAATTTGGATAAAAATATGGTAGTAGTAAATTTAAAAGAACATCAAGTTTTTGGATATTTACCAGTGGAAAAAAAACTGGGTATTCTTGTTGTAGATGACCACCAATTAATTTTAACTGGTACGCTCGATGTCTTAAGTAGACAGTATCCCGAAGCTGTGATCGCAAAGGCTCAGACGGCAAAAGAGACACTTGATCAACTTCAATATTGCCACTTTGATTTGATTGTGATGGATTTATCAATTCCCGATCGCCAAGGAGAGACAGCAGAAATTGATACCGGAATTAAGCTGTTACAAACTTTGCTCCAAGAATATCCCCATCAGAATTTCATGGTACAAACTAGTTATGTGAAGGCGTTAATTCGGATTAAACACGAGATTGATAATCATCAAGCTGGATTTGCGATCGCAGATAAAGGATTACCCGAAGATGAAATGCTAATGCGGGTTAATTTAGCCCTTCATGGTGGAACTCACACGAAAGATATAAAAACAGGAATCGAACTCAAACCAGAATGGTTGGAGGTGTTGCGGTTGGCTTTTGAAGAGAGTTTGACAGATAAAGCGATCGCGGATCGAATGTATAAATCAGAACGAGCAGTCCGTACTTACTGGACGAAGATTCAGGATGTGTTGGGAGTGTATCCTGAAGACTGCAAGCAAAGTGGTAAGAATATGCGAATTCAAACTGAAATTCGTTCCCGTGATGAAGGTTTAATTGATTAATCCGGGGAAATTTAATTTGGGAAAAAGCGAGATGAGATTATGTCTGTTTGATTACTTATTAAACTCGATAAACCCCAAAGAATCAAAGCTACGCTTTGTTTTATCAAGTGAACCATCTGGCGTGTGGGGGTGCAATAATTGTGGGAATTATAACTAATTATCTAGACATGATATGAGTAGGAGAATCTGGAATCGCATTCGCCAAGAATTTGGATTGTGGTTACAGGCTGCACCTCCTGGAATCATGGTACTGTTCATGGTGATATTGATACGTATAACTGGAGGAATGCAATCTTGGGAATGGATGCTTTTCGATAAAATGTTATGTCTGCGTCCAGTAGAAAAACTTGATGAACGTGTAGTAATTGTAGGTATCAATGAAAAGGATATTGAATGGCTTAAGCAATATCCCATTCCAGATGAGAAGATTGCAGAGTTACTCACCAAGCTGGAAACTTATAAACCGCTAGCTATTGGGCTGGATATCTTCAAAAATGTTCCTGTTGAACCTGGTGGTAAAGAACTGGCGCAGGTGTTACAGCAAAATACTAATATTATCGGGATTCAAAAAATATTACCACCCGAACAAACTTCTCCACCTCAGAATTTGCCACCTGAACGAGTTGGGTTTGTCGATTTACCCAATGATAAGGATAGCAAAAATCGACGTTATCTGTTATTTACAACAGATCCTAATAATCCTGACAATATCAACGAAGATAAATATTCTTTAGCGCTGCGGTTAGTTATTAAGTACTTCCAGGCGAAAGGAATTGAATTGGAAACAGGAAAAAATGACCCGAATACAATCAGATTTAGAGGAATTGAATTACCCCGAATCACCCATAATTTTGGCGGGTACGTTCATGTTGATGATGGCGGATTATCAATTTTGATGAACTTCCGCAATACTTCCAAGCCTTTTCATGTTGTCTCGCTACGCGACATTTTAAATGGAAAAGTAGATGCAGAATTATTGCGCGATCGCATTATATTAGTTGGCAACCGCAACACGAGTACTGGCGATATTTTTTATACATCTGCATTGGCAAACTTAGAATTAAGCGGTCAAATTTATGGCATTGACTATCACGCTCATGCGATCGGTCAAATTCTTAGTAGTGTAATTGACAATCGCCCAATGTTGCATAGTTGGGGAGATATAGAAGAGTACGCATGGATCTTTGTTTGGGGTTTTCTGCCGATTGTTATCGGACGGCTTACCCAATCTGTTTGGAGAAATATACTTAGTGTTGGCGTAGCCGGATTTGCTCTGTTTAGCTGTGGGTATATGATGTTGTGGGTGTGGGGTATATGGATTCCTGTAGCACCCAATTTACTTATATTAGCCGTAAATGGGCTGGGCTTGAGTGCTTTTGCGTTTTACCAGCATGATAAATTCTTGCGATCGCAAATTAACGAACGTCAAAACACAATTCAACATACTTTTACCGTAATTCATAATGGGCCTTTGCAAACTCTTGCTTATGGATTAAAGCATCTGCGTGCTAATGACATCCCCTACGAACAACTGGTTGGGCAATTTGAAAAACTCGATCGCGAAATTCGGGAACTTGGCGAATTTCTCAAAATCGAAGCATTAACCACAGAAGAGAGTTTGCGTTTAGGTAGCGGATTAATACTCGAATTGAAACGACCTTTGCACGATTTATTATATGAAGTTTATTCAAGTACGTTAGAACGTAAAGATTTTGAACATTTTCAAACATTAAAAGTTAAAATCCGCAATTTTGATCCAATTGATGATAAATATTTAACTATAGAACACAAACGGGAAATATGTCTGTTTTTGGAAGAAGCTCTATGTAATGTTGGTAAACACGCTCAAGGAGTTAAGCGAGTTCAAGCATCGGGTGTTTATAGCGCAAACAAATACAATTTATCTGTGAAAGATAACGGTTCGGGCATTAAATCAAAAGTAGAAAATAAAGGTACAAAACATTTTAAAATGCTTGCTAAACAATTAGGAGGAGAGTTTCGCCGCGAATCGCTTTCTCCACGTGGGACTATATGCGAACTTAGTTGGACACTTATGAAGTAATTTTAAGAAAGAATAAAGAAGAATTCAGAAGTCAGAATTCAGGAGTCAGAATCAATCAGTGGTGGATCTGAATCCCCCACTGATTGAAAACCACTAAATTTTCGTCGATTTAGTGAGGGTATTAAACCTTTTGATTCAATTCTGAATTCTGGCTCCTGACTCCTGAATTCTGTTTTGATAAAGGCATTATTCGCCAAAATTCTGAATTATGCAAAAGTTTTAGATAAGCATACTATCAACAGCATTTACCATGAGTCATCAACATTTCGTATTTTGGCAAAATAAGCGCAAACTTACAAGCTTGGTTGTAGGAGTGGTTTTTCTTATGACCGCAGTCCCAGCATTTGCTCAGTTTAACCCACGCGATCGCAAACCAGCCAGCGGAAATACCCGTCCGGGTGGTTCGCGTGGATGTTCAACTAGCGGCATACCACTCACACAGCTTGCACCTCAGACATTTATCGGTAAAACCGCTTCTAAACGTCCAATGTTAGCTTGGTATATGTCAAGTTCTCAAAATGCGCGATTCCAACTGTATGAATTTGATTCACCCAACACCGTTAAAAAAATTGGGCAAGTTAAAGAAATACCCACAACAGTCGGGATTAACAAATTAAAACTTCCCCTCGATTATCCCGAACTCACAGTAGGTAAAACATATTTATGGCAAATAGCAATTGACTGCGAAAACGACACGATTATTAGACGTGCAGAATTTACCGTTATCAATCCTCAATCACTTGCTAAAAATCGATTTACTAGCATTCCAGAAAGCATAAATTATTATGCTGAAAACGATCTGTGGTATGAAGCCCTGGAAGAAGCATTAAAAGCAACTGGTAATAGTAAACTGGGGCAAACTGGGGTAACTTTAGTTAAAGAACTTGCACAGTCCGAAATGCTTATCGGTGATCGCGTAGATAAAAAAAATATTCAGCAACGAATTGAATATCTCCAGAAAATTGCCACCGAAAGAATATAGAAAGAGTACGGAGAATAGAAACAATGAAAACTTTGTGGTTTGCTGTCACAGGATGGTTGGGATGCGTGGGAGCGATCGCAGTTTCTATTCATCCTACTTTTGCTCAGTTAACTCCCGATAACAGCCTGGGAAAGGAGCGATCGCAAGTCATTCCTATTAATCCAAACAATGACCGCATCGAGGGCGGTGCGGCTCGTGGTGTTAACCTATTTCACAGTTTTCAAGATTTTAACGTGGGTGAGAATCAAGGTGTTTATTTCGCCAATCCAGAGGGAATAACAAATATCTTTTCTCGCGTTACTGGTGGTAACTCATCAAATATTTTCGGGACATTGGGAGTATTAGGTAATGCGAATTTGTTTTTGCTCAATCCCAATGGCATTTTATTTGGTAAAAATGCCAGTTTGAATTTGCAAGGTTCGTTTGTGGGCACAACAGCGAACGGAATTCAGTTTGGAAATCAGGGGTTTTTTAGCGCGACGAATCCCGAAGCAGCACCATTATTGACGATTAATCCTTCGGCGTTGTTGTTTAATCAAATCCAAGCGAATGCAGGAATTACCAATCAATCGCAAGCTTCTGCTGGTAAAAATCTGATTGCTGAAGATGTGACAGGTTTGCGAGTTGCTGATGGTAAAAGTTTGTTGCTTGTCGGTGGAAATATCAATATTGATGGTGGGAGTATTCACACTTATGAAGGGAATATTGAGTTAGCAGGTTTGGCTGCACCAGGAAATGTGGGATTAAATATCGCAGGTGATAATATCAGTTTGGCATTACCTGATGGTGTAGAACGGGCAAATGTTTCTCTCAATAACGCCGGAGAAGTTAATGTTAGAGGTGCGAATGGCGGAAATATCAAAATTCATGCGCGTGATGTGAATTTAGCAGGAGAAAGTAAACTTAGAGCAGGTATAGAGACAGATTTAGGAACATCAAATAGTCAAGGTGGAAATGTTGAAATTAACGCCACAGGAACCATAAATCTCACTGATGCCAGCTTTATTTCCAACACATTGCGAAAAGACGCTGTTGGTACATTAGGTGACATTAATATAACTACAGGTTCCCTGAATTTAAGTAATGATTCATTTTTAGATGCCAGTACTTTTGGGCAAGGGAATTCTGGTAAAGTTTCCATCCTAGCTAAAGATAACATTGCGCTTACAGATAGTAGTGATATTTATAGTTCTGCGGAAGAAGGGAGTGTAGGTAATGGTGGTAGTATTAACATTCAAACAGGTTCTCTTTCTCTAGCGCAAGGTTCCCAACTCAACACTAAAACTTTAGGGCAGGGAAATGCCGGTAGTATCAATATTAATGCGAGTAATGGCATAAGTTTAGATGGTTTTGTAGATACTACTTTAAGGGACGGTGAACCAGGTCGAATTTATAGCCGTATTACTAGTATCGTCAACTCAGAAGGTACAGGTAAAGCTGGAGATATTCAGATAAAAACAGGTTCTCTCCAATCAACTAATGGAGCATTTATTAGCAGTGGTACCCTTGGTAAAGGCGATGGGGGAAATATTACGATTGATGCTAATAATATTGCTTTGGATGGTGATAGTTTTATTGACAGCGAAGTATCGGCAGATGGTGTAGGTAAAGCTGGAAATATCTGGGTTAATACTGGAACCCTTTCATTATTGGGTGGTTCACAAATATCTACCGCCGTTTCTGGTAAAGGTGATGCAGGTAATATCTTTATTAATGCCCGCGACACAATTCAGCTAGATGGGATAGTTGGCTATTCGATTGCTGGTATTAAAAGTTATGTATTAACTGGAGGTGTTGGTAATGGGGGAAATATAGAAGTCACAACTGGCTTGCTGTCGTTGACAAACGGTGCAAGTATTGATACAGGTACAAATGGCATGGGTAATGCAGGTAATATCACCATTAATGCCCGTGAAACTATTAATATAGACGGTTTTAGTAGGGTTTTTATTGAACAATTAGGAGAAGGTAAATTACCCAGCCGTATTAGTAGTGACGTTAGTTCTGATGGCATAGGTAAAGGTGGAAATATCCGCATCAATACCAGAGAATTATTCTTAAACAACAAAGGTCAAATAAGTGCTGATACCCTTGGGCTGGGTGATGGAGGTAATATTTTTATTCAAGCCGCAGAAAAAATTTCTCTCAGCGATATTAATAAGATTGGCTTCACTCAAATTAGTTCTACTGTTCTTGATAAAGCTAGAGGTAATGCTGGCACTATCAACATTCAAACTAGAGATTTATCATTAGATAATGCTGCGATTAATAGTTACACTTTTGGACAGGGAAATGCTGGTAATATATCGATTAAAGTTGAAGATACTTTATCTTTAAATAATCAAGCATATTTTAGTAGTGCAACTTCAGAATTAGTAGGTAATGGTGGAGATATTGATATCCAAACAGGAAAGCTCTTTTTAGATAATGGCTCTTATTTCTTCGCTAGCACTTCTGGTAAAGGAAACGGTGGTAATATCTCAATCCAAGCAACAGACACAGTTTCTCTTACCAATAACAGTAGTATAAGTAACAGCATCTCCAAAACAAGTGTAGGTAATGCCGGGAATATTAATATCTTTGCAAAGTCATTTTCTGTAAGCGGAGAATCTGCCATTTTTAACAGCAATCTTGGTGGTAAAGGTAATGCTGGCAATATCTCAATAAATACAAAAGAGAATATTTCCTTGACAGGTGGTTCTAACCTGAGTGCTGATACATCGGGTGAAGGTAATGCCGGGAATATCAAAATTCAAGCAGGTGGTGCTGTGACAGTTTCTGGACGCAGTGAAAGACTTAGTAGCGGAATATCTAGCGGAGTGTTGGAAACTGGTGTAGGTAACAGTGGTGATATTGAAATTTTAGCTCGTAGTTTAGAATTATCTGATGGCGCTAATTTGTTTACATTGTCTGCTGGTAAAGGCAACGCGGGTAATGTCTTGATAACTACATTGGGTGACACAACAATCAAAGATAGTAGTATAGCAACATTTATTGCCACAGATGGAAGTGCTGGTAAGATTGCAATTCGAGCAGGTGGTGATGTTTCTATTTCGGGAAAAAGTTCTTTATTCTCCATTCTTGGCCCAAATGCAGTAGGTAAGGGTGGAGATATTGAAATTCAGGGGCGTAATTTTTATTTATCCGATGGTGCTGCTCTATATTCTACTACTGTTGGTAAAGGCAATGCTGGAAATGTGTTAATTAATGCCACTGGTGACATTTCTTTCACAAATGGTTCTAACATCAATGCTGCAACAATTGGACAGGGTAATGCAGGTAACGTCACCGTTAATGCTGGCGGAAAATTCTTTCTTCAGGGGACAACTCTCGATGGTTCTAACTTTGATACTGGCATCTTTAGTATAGTCGCAATAGATACAGGATTCACAGGTAAAGGTGAAGGCGGCAATATTAACGTCACAGCCCGTGATTTATCCCTAAATGGTGCAGCTTTCTCTTCTAGTAGCCTTGGAGATGGAATTGCCGGGAATATTAACATTAATTCAAATGCTGTACGACTAGATAATAAAGCGGCTATTGCTGCTGTAACTAACTCTAGTGATGGTGGAAATATTAGCTTAACCGCTAGAGATTTATTATTATTTCGTCGTAACAGCAATATCAGCACAACTGCTGGGTTAGCCAAATCAGGTGGCAATGGCGGTAACATCAATATCAACTCTAAATTCATCGTCGCTAGCCCTGAACAAAACAGCGACATCAGCGCCAACGCATACACTGGTTCCGGTGGAAGAGTCCAAATCAATTCGCAAGGGATCTTCGGTATCGAAGCGCGGACAAAGCCAACCAAAAAAAGCGATATTACTGCAAGTTCCGAATTAGGCGTTTCAGGTATAACAAATATTAACGCACCAGATACCAGTTACATTCAAAACAGCTTCACTGGTGCATTTCCAAACGTCATCGACACCAATGCACTCATCGCCAATAGTTGCATTGTTCGCAGTTCCAAACAACAGGGTACATTCTTCATTACAGGTTCTGGTGCTTTACGTAGTAGTCCGGGGGATGGATTAATTTCAATCTATTCTACAGGTGAAGTCCGTAATATTGAACCAACATCGCAGATTTGGAAAAAAGGCGATCGCATAGTTGAACCACAAGGACTTTATCGACTTGCTGATGGACGCTTGGTACTCAGTCGAGAATGTGATTAAGGGAAATCTTAATAGGAGGCTTAAAGGTCTTCAATAGGCAGCTAAGTATTACCCGAAAGAAGGGACAATTGTCCAAAATTTTCTTAATTGATACCGAAAAATGACCTTTAAAATCCATCCATCACAACATAGGCAATTATTACCAAATAAAGACGCAGAAGTTATGGTGAAAATTTGGCGGTTTGCTGTCACGGTATGGCTGGGATGCTTGGCAGGTATTGCAGTTTTTACTCATCCTGCTTTTGCTCAGTTAACTCCCGATAACAGCCTGGGAAAAGAGCGATCGCAAGTCATTCCTATTAATCCAAACAATGACCGCATCGAGGGCGGTGCGGCTCGTGGTGCTAACCTATTTCACAGTTTTCAAGATTTTAACGTCGGTGTTGGTCAAGGTGTTTATTTCGCTAATCCAGAGGGAATAACCAATATCTTTTCTCGCGTTACTGGTGGTAACTCATCAAATATTTTCGGGAGATTGGGTGTATTAGGTGGTGCGAATTTGTTTTTGCTCAATCCCAATGGGATTTTATTTGGTAAAAATGCCCAGTTAGATATACAGGGATCATTTGTGGGGACAACGGCAAGTAGTGTAAAATTCGCTGATGGTAAAGAGTTTAGTGCAACTACCCCTCAAAACACATCTTTGCTAACTATCAGCGTTCCTCTGGGCTTACAATTCGGGGTGAATCCTGGAAAAATCACAGTACAAGGATCGGGTCATAATTTAACGTACAATCCATCAACTGCTGGAACCATTAGAACTGATGTTCCTGGATTGCAAGTACAACCAGGGAAAACCCTTGCACTTGTAGGTGGTGACATAAATTTGGAAGGTGGAAATCTGAGGGCTGAGTCTGGACGAATTGAATTAGGAAGCATCGTATCACCTGGTTTAGTTAACTTGAAGCAAAATGATTCAGGTTTATTTTTAGGATATTCAGGTGTAAATGCTTTTGGAAATATCCAGCTATCTCAAAAAGCCTCAGTTGATGTCAGTGGAGAGGGTGGAGGTTCTATTCAAGTACAAGCAGGGAAATTATCAGTGCGTGATGGTTCATCGCTTTTATCTATCACCACTGGTTCAAAACCTGGAGGAGAGTTTAATGTCAACGCTACCGAGTCAATAGAACTAATTGGAGAATCAGTAGACAAAAATTATGCCAGCAGCTTATATACAGAGTCTCAAGGTGCTGGTTCCTCTGGAGAGTTAAACGTTAATACAGGAAAATTAATCGCTACAGATGGAGCTTATATTTCAACTTATATTGTATCTTCCGGTAATGGAGGAAATTTGAATGTCAAAGCTTCTGACTCTGTAGAATTGTTTGGCAGGGGTATATTTTTAAGTGGCTTTTATACAGGAACAAGTACTAGCAGTAGTGGAAATGCTGGGAATTTGAGTGTCGAAGCTAGAAGTTTGGCTATTAGTGGAGGTGCGCTACTTTTTGCCAGTAGCCCTGGAGAAGGAAATGCTGGAAATATTACGGTTAATGCTCAAACAATTAACTTAAGCAACCAAGGGACTATTAGCTCTGCCAAAAGTGGGCAGGGGAATGCTGGTAGTATCTCTATTAAAGTTCAAGATACTTTATCTCTAACTAACGGCAGTAGATTATCCAATTTTACGGCAATAGGAACGGTAGGTAATGGTGGAGATATTAATATCCAAACAGGAAAACTCTCTTTAGATAATGACTCTAATTTCGTTGCTAGCACCAATGGACAAGGGAATGGTGGCAATATTATTATTCAAGCAGCAGACACTATTTCGATTGCAAATAAAAGTAATATTTTCAGTGTCGTTTCTGAAACAGGTGTAGGTAATGCCGGAAATATTCGTATTCTCGCAGAGTCTTTTTCTTTAAGTGGAGAATCTTCTGTTTTCAACAGCAATCTTGGTGGTAAAGGGAATGCTGGCAATATCTCAATAAATACAAAAGAGAATGTTTCTTTCACAGATGGTTCTTTCTTGAGTGCTAGTACGTCAGGTGAAGGTAATGCCGGGAATATTAAAATTCAAGCAGGTGGTGCTGTGACATTTTCTGGACGCAGTGAAAAACTTAATGGCGGAATATTTAGCGGAGTGTTGGAAACTGGTGTAGGTAACAGTGGTGATATTGAGATTTTAGCCCGTAGTTTAGAGCTATCTGATGATGCTGATTTATTTACATTGTCTAATGGTAAAGGCAATGCAGGTAACGTTTTTATAACCACATCGGGTGACACAAAAATCAAAGATAGTAATATAGCAACATTTATTGCCACAGAGGGAAATGCTGGTAAAATTGCAATTCGAGCAGGTGGTGATGTTTCTATTTCAGGAAAAAGCGCTTTGTCCTCTTTTCTTTATCTAAATACAATTGGTAAGGGTGGAGATATTGAAATTCAGGGGCGTAATTTTTCTTTATCCGATGGTGCTGCTCTAAATTCTACTACTATTGGCAGAGGCAATGCTGGAAATGTGCTAATTAATGCCACTAGCGACATTTCTCTGACAAATGGTGCTAACATCTATGCTGCGACATTTGGGCAAGGAAATGCAGGGAACGTCACCGTTAATGCTGGAGGGAAATTCTCTCTTGAGGGGACAACTCTTGATGGTTCTAACTTTGACACTGGCATCTTTACCATAGTCGGAAATGCAGGATTCACTGGTAAAGGTAAAGGTGAAGGCGGGAATATTAACGTCACAGCCCGTGATTTATCCCTAAATGGTGCAGCTTTCTCTTCTAGTAGCCTTGGAGATGGAATTGCCGGGAATATTAACATTAATTCAAATGCTGTACGACTAGATAATAAAGCGGCTATTGCTGCTGTAACTAACTCTAGTGATGGTGGAAATATTAGCTTAACCGCTAGAGATTTATTATTATTTCGTCGTAACAGCAATATCAGCACAACTGCTGGGTTAGCCAAATCAGGTGGCAATGGCGGTAACATCAATATCAACTCTAAATTCATCGTCGCTAGCCCTGAACAAAACAGCGACATCAGCGCCAACGCATACACTGGTTCCGGTGGAAGAGTCCAAATCAATTCGCAAGGGATCTTCGGTATCGAAGCGCGGACAAAGCCAACCAAAAAAAGCGATATTACTGCAAGTTCCGAATTAGGCGTTTCAGGTATAACAAATATTAACGCACCAGATACCAGTTACATTCTAAACAGCTTTACCGGATTATTCCCAAATGTCATCGATACTAATGCACTGATCGCCAATAGTTGCATTGTTCGCAGTTCCAAACAACAGGGTACATTCTTCATCACGGGTTCTGGTGCTTTACGTAATAGTCCAGGGGATGGATTAATTTCGATCTATTCTACAGGTGAAGTGCGTAATGTTGAACCAATATCGCAGACTTGGAAAAAAGGCGATCGCATAGTTGAACCACAAGGGCTTTATCGACTTGCTGATGGACGCTTGGTACTCAGTCGAGAATGTCAGTGAAGCAATTTTTAAATGAAAGGACGGTTAAAAGCCACATTTTACAGAAGCGAAGTTGTTTCACCAAGACATAGCGCATGACAACTTGTAGAGACGGCGATTTATCGCGTCTTTCTAACCGTCAAAATGAATTTGACAGACTATTACTGATAAAATATGCAAAATGCGAGAACTTTACCCAGCGATCGAGCCTTACTTAGAAGGTAGTTTACAAGTTTCCGACCTTCATACTATCCATTTTGAAGAGTCAGGAAACCCGCAAGGTCAACCCATCGTTTTGCTGCATGGGGGCCCTGGTGGTGGATGTCCAACTTTTTATCGGCAATATTTCCACCCAGAAAAATGGCGGTTAGTCATGTTTGACCAGCGCGGTTGTGGTCAAAGTACACCCCATGCTGAATTACGAGAAAACACCACTTGGGATTTAGTCAGTGATATCGAAAAACTGCGCCAACATTTAGGTATAGAAAAGTGGGCGGTCTTCGGTGGTAGTTGGGGTAGTACTTTATCATTAGCCTACAGTCAAACCCATCCCTCTCGCTGTACGGCATTAATTCTCCGTGGTATTTTCATGCTGAGACAAAAAGAGTTGCGCTGGTTCTACCAAGAGGGTGCTAGCTATATTTTTCCTGATGCTTGGGAAGAATATCTCAAACCAATTCCCATAGATGAACGTGATGATTTAATCGCAGCATATTACAAACGCTTGACCAATCCAGATTTAGAAATTCAATTAACAGCAGCGCGTGCCTGGTCAATTTGGGAAGCTAGTACCAGTAGACTTTTCTTAGACCCAGAACTCATGCAAAAGTTTGGCGAGAGTGAATTTGCTTCCGCTTTTGCTCGGATTGAATGCCATTACTTTATGAATAAGGGATTTTTGGAAACAGAAGATCAATTACTCTTAAATGTACACCGTATCCGCCATATTCCGGCTGTAATTGTTCAGGGACGCTATGATGTAGTCTGCCCAATGATATCAGCTTGGGAATTACATCGCGCTTGGCCAGAAGCGGAATTTATAGTGGTTCCTGATGCCGGACATTCAATGAGTGAACCAGGAATTCGTAGTGCTTTGATTGAGGCAACAGATAATATTTAATTCGGTTAGATAATCTTTATCAGGATGCGAGGTGATTTTGTAGTAACTACTTTGTTTGATGGGAATTTTGATGCGATCGCTAACCCAATTTTTAACCAACCTATTGCTGGTTGGTCTTTACACAGTGGAAATAATGAGGCTAACCAAAAAGAAATTTAAAGTGAATCTGATGATGATAGCTTCCTAGCTGCGCCATTGTTTGCAGGCTCAGATGTCCTCATAGTCCTCATAAAAAGCTCCATTGAGATTAGCTCCCTTGAAATTAATCCCCAGATGCTATATACACAGCAATCCTAACTCTTGTAAATTTGGAAACTTACAATGTATATGAAGCATCAGTGTAAGTAGTTCACTACAAAAAAAGAAGATATGCGAATTCTAATTGTGAAAAGTAGTATGTTGTTACTGCTAACTGTGATAACAACCGGCTGTGTTGGTTCTTCCTCTGTTACCAAACAGACACAAGCCTTACCAACAATCACTGAACAGCCGACGAAAGAAGCTGTGTTGAACTCAACACCGACACCGACTGCAAAACCTATAGAGCATTCTACCCCTGAAGCCACTATTGCCACGAATCCGACGCGCTGTGAAACTAGTCAATTGTCAGTGCGCCGAGTCTCCGAAGATGCTGGCGTTGGAAATGTTGCACTTACCTACGCCTTCACTAATAACGGCTCATCCCCTTGCACCCTCAACGGTTATCCGGGATTGGGACTACTGGATGCAAAAGATCAACCTTTGCAGGGAATTAAAGTTATTCGCTCCCAGGATACTTACTTTTCGAGTAAGCAACCTCGACAACAAGTAACTCTAGCTCCTGGAAAACAAGCCTCATTTCAGATAGCATACAACCACATTAGTTCCCCAGAGCAAAACTGCCCAATGTCTAGTAAAATTCAAATCACACCTCCTAATGCTTACCAACACTTTACCCTTACAGAACAAATCAAGCCTTGTACAGGCAAAGTTAGAGTAACTCCAGTACGACCCGTTAGCACTCAACCCTAGTAAATTTCTGTAATTTACTCAAAGACCCAGAAAAAGCATAAATTTAATCAAAGCCTCTGATAAGTTCAGGATTGTACTAATCAAAAAGGTTAAAAATTTTATGGAAGGAATTGATGTTGCCGATCAAGATGGCAGAGTAGATTGGACGGCAGTAAAAAACTCTGGTAAAACTTTTGCGTTTGTCAAAGCCACAGAAGGAGTAAGCATCAAAGATTCTGCCTTTGCTCATCACTGGCAAACTATGAAAGCTGTTGGTCTTATTCGGGGTGCTTATCATTTCTTTCACCCTCATACATCTGACCCGGTTCAGCAAGCAAAGGAATTCTTAAAAACTTTGGGCAAATTAGAACCGGGAGACTTGCCACCAGTTCTGGATGTAGAGGTAACTGACAAAGGAAATAGCCAAGCTGTAATTAATGCAGCGAAGTTGTGGTTAGCAGAGGTGGAAAAAGCCCTTTTGCAACAAACAAAAAAACCAATTAAACCAATTATTTATACCTTCCCCAGTTTCTGGACAGAACTTGGTAATCCATCTGATTTTGCTAGTTATCCGTTATGGATTGCCCACTACGGAACTAAAAACCCAACTATTCCTGGTGCTTGGCAGGAACAATATTTAATCCATCAATATGAAGGTGATATATCTGGTGTAACTGGTGTTAGTGGTCGAGCCGATTTGAATAGATTTAATGGATTGCAGCTTGGAGATTCTGGGCTGAGAGTAAAACAATTACAACAGCAATTAAAAGATATTGGATTATATACTGATGCCATTGATGGGCGTTTTTCTGAGTCAGTTAAGAATGCAATTGTTAGTTTCCAAACATCTAAGAAATTGCAGGCTGATGGAATTGTCGGTATAAAAACTTGGATAGCTTTATTATGGATTTAAGTAAGGAGGTGTGATTGAAGAAGAATTCAGAAGTCAGAAGTCAGGAGTCAGAATAAATCAGTGGGGGATTCAGACTTCCACTGATTAAAGAGATTTAGTGGGGGTGTAAAAACGCCGTTTATTCAGATGCTCGAGTACTCGCTAACGCTGCGCTATCCGCTTTTTCGGTCAGAATTCATGGCTTTTTTCTGACGACTGACGCCTTTATTCTGTTTGATAAACAAAGGTTTGTAGTCAACGGCTCCAAACCTTTAATTAATTTTTATATTGTATAATATAGTTTAATTTATTGTGGTAATTACTTAACCTCGTAAGGCACAAAATTGAGATTTGACCTGGAAAAAACCTTTAAGGATTCGTTTGAGTGAATTAAACTTAA
>CAXUOL010000074.1:0-15199 GCA_964252435.1 uncultured Nostoc sp. | reverse complement strand
GCTTGGGGGAGCGATCGCTTGGGCAATTTCTCTGTACTATAATCTCGTGGCTTCACATCGGCCACGGCTGCTGACATCACAATTAGATCAGCGTTGGGTAAACATTCCACCATGACGTGCTGCATTTCGTCTGCACTCACAACGGGAATCGCTTTTACTCCCAATGGTACATCCCAATTAGCTGGGGTATGTACCAGAGTAACGTTTGCCCCTCGGTGAAGTGCCGCTTGAGATAGCGCCAATCCCATTTTACCTGTGGAAGGATTACCAATAAACCTGACTGGGTCAAGAAACTCTCGCGTTCCTCCAGCGCTAATTAAGACTCGTTTACCTGCTAAATCTCGTTTGCCTTGAGTGTGTAACAACGATTGGATGTGAGCCAAAATTTCTGGAGGTTCTGCTAATCTACCAGCACCGATGCGATCGCACGCTAATAACCCTGATGCTGTACTCATTCCATGATATCGACTATCTGTCAATAACTGTTGCCAATTCCGTTGCACCGATCGCTGTTCCCACATATCAGTATTCATTGCGGGTGCTAACAGCACGGGACAAGTAGAAGCCAGCACAGTATTTGTGAGTAAATTATCTGCCATCCCGTAGGCTAACTTGGCTAATGTATTAGCTGTCAAAGGGGCAATTACTATGATATCTGCCCATTCACCCAACTCAATATGCAACGGACGAGAGTGAGTTGGTTGCCAAAAATCATCATCTGTGTAGGCGGGATGACGAGATAGGGTGGCTATTGTCAGAGGCGTGATAAATTTTTGCGCCGAACGGGTGAGGATAACTCGAACCTCTACCCCAGTTTTAAACAGCGTCGAAACCAATTCACAGATTTTGTAGGCGGCGATACCGCCACCTACACCAATGAGAACCCTGTTCAATTTTGGATTAGTCATGGTAAAAAGTTAGGAGTGAGTCGTTCAAAAATTAGTACTAAATAGTTATAAATCCTAATTCTTAACTTCTAACTCCTAACTCCTAACTCTCAACTAAGCTTCATCGTAAGGTTCCAAGTCTAAGAGGTAGATATAGGGTTCAACTAACTCTGGACGCTGAAATGCGATCGCTCGCAATAAATGCCAATCATTTAAACCCTCAAAAGCATTACTATAATTATCCAGTTCCAGACGTGTAGCTAATTCTTCTACTTCTACTGCACTCATGGCAGCAATTTCTTTTTGGGAAATGCTTAGAGTTGTCATAATACTTGCCCCTCCCTTATCCAGCACTCGCCTTCAGCATGGGTTAAGTTGCGCTCTTTCGCAGCCACCCAATATATATTACTCATTAGAAGTCATTAAGTTCGTGAAAATTGTCAGAATTTGTACCAGAATTTATAAAAAATTCGTAATCCTGACTAAGCAATTGTATTTACAACGAAATTTCGTAGCACCTCTAACGTTTTTGGATCTATTTCATGCCCCATATCAAATTCGTGGTATTCTACTGTCACTCCTAGAGACTTTAGAGTTTCTTTTGCCTTCAAAGCAGCTTGCAGGGGCACAACTTCATCATATCTACCATGAGTGATTAAAGTCGGCCTAATCCCACTTTTAGCTGCCGTTAGTGCGTCAGGATGTAAATACCCGCTCATGACAACTAAACCTGCTAAGGGCAATTTTGAGCCGACATCTAAAGTCATTGCTCCGCCTTGAGAAAATCCACTCAAAATGGTGCGTGACAAAGGTATGCCAGTGGTACTTTCTAAAGATTTCAAGAAATCTGTTAGCAGTTGCCGACTTTCTGCCAACCCTTGATACATATTTTCTACCCGCAGGTCATACCATGCCCTCCCTATAGGGGAATAAGGATAAGGATAAGGTGCGTTGGGTAATACAAACTGGTAATCGGGTAGGTTGAGCAAAGGTAACAAAGATGCTACATCCTCAGCATTAGCACCCCAACCATGCAAAGTGACAATTAAGCCTGCGGGAGGTTGAGAAGTTGTTGTGGGAACGGTAATAGCTTGTAAAGACAGAGGTTTACTCCTAAAATTCTACTTTTGTACATAGATCCTATCTCTTCAAGCAGACTTAGTATTTAACGGCCTTTGCTAGGAGATATCTTAGGATTGCTCAGCCCATCTGGTTGTGGTAAAACATCTGAAATGTACTGAGGCATCATTCGTCATATACATTACCAAGCAATTTATCAGCGTATATTAACTATTTGTTCTCTGCTTCATCTTCAAGCAAGATTGTATTGAGAAGATTCAATTCACTCGATGCCTTGAAGAAGAATTCAGCTATTCTGAATTCAGGAGCGGAGCCGGAGACGTTTCCGTTGCTCCGGTCAGAATCAAAACGCGACTCGAAAATACTCGCTACCGCTCCGCTATCGCGGACTCGCTAACGCTGCGCTATCAGTCGGGGATTCAAACCCAGACATAACCCTACCTTGCTCAAAGGCGATTACTTAAATTTGAACAACAGCAACCGCAAGGGATAATATTGGACAACTAAGATGACCTCAGATACAACGTTCCAACAAAAGGTATTAAACAAAGTAAGTCGGCGGCTGATTCCCTTATTGTTTGTGCTTTATGTCATTGCTTATTTAGATCGGGTTAATGTTGGGTTTGCAGCCTTGCAAATGAATCAGGATTTGGGCTTTAGTTCCACAGTTTACGGTTTTGGATCGGGGATCTTTTTTCTGGGCTACTTTTTGTTTGAAATTCCTAGTAACCTGATCTTAGAAAGAATTGGTGCTAGGGTTTGGATTGCCCGGATTGTCATCACTTGGGGAGTAATTGCCGTCGGGATGATATTTGTCAAAAGCCCTTTGAGCTTTTACTTGTTGCGTTTTTTCTTGGGAATTGCAGAAGCTGGTTTTTTTCCTGGGATTATTCTTTACCTCACATATTGGTTTCCCACAATTCAACGCGCTAAAACCGTAGCTTCATTTATGGCAGCAACTGCGATAGCTGGGGTTGTAGGAGCGCCCCTTTCTGGTCTGCTACTGACTCTACATGGAATTGCGGGATTAACGGGTTGGCAGTGGTTATTTCTAGTAGAGGGTTTACCCGCCATCGTTATGGGTTTTGTGGTGCTGAGTTATCTATGCGAACGTCCAGAGCAAGCTCAATGGTTGGAAGTAGAGGAGCGTTTCTGGCTCCAGGAGAGATTACGGCTAGAAGACGAACACAAAACTAGCCACAACAATTACACCTTACTCCAAGCTCTTGTCAATCCTAAAGTTTGGTTACTGAGCCTGATTTATTTCACGTTAGTAATTGGTCTTTATGGTATTAGTTTCTGGCTGCCACAAATTATTAAAAGTTTTTCTGGATTAAGCGACCTGTGGGTAGGATTTACCTCAGCTATTCCCTATTTAGTAGGTGCGCTGGGAATGGTCTTTATTAGTAGCCACTCAGACCAAACTAGAGAACGCCGCGCTCATGTTGCTATCTGTGCTTTCATTGGGGCATTTGGATTAGTTCTTAGTGCTTACTTTCATCAGCCTGTGACTGCTCTAGCATCCCTTTCGTTGGCAGCATTAGGAATTTGGGGAGCTTTAGGGCCATTTTGGGCTTTACCCACCGCCTTTTTAAGCGGTACTGCTGCTGCTGGCTCCTTAGCTTTGATTAACTCTGTGGGCAATTTGGGAGGATTTGTTGCTCCCTATGTTATCGGCTTAGTTAAGGATGCCACTAATAGTTTTACTGGAGGGTTGCTTGTAATGGCAGCAGCATTACTAGTTGGTGGAATTCTCACTCTGTTAGTGCCGAATGACTCTTCTCTAGAGCGACTGGATAATCTGCGAAACTGAACAATCCAATAAACCTCTTGCAAAGGTCGCTCAGGAAGATTTAATTTTGGGGAGGCAAAGTTCGTAATTGTAGAGAGCGTGCGATTCGTTGCTTAGTGAATCTCGGTATCCAGTCCGTACATAACTAAGCCAGCCCGACAGCAGAATACTGTCATCAAAGGCTGAACTCTCGGTCAGATGTAGGTGAAAGCCCTACCATTCAGACTCAGAATTGACTCCTTATCTGCCCACACCGAACAAGCTCGGTTCTTGTAGAGTGAAGCTGGGAACAGGGTGCAATCAGACGACCGTTGCGGGTTGATACTGGCGCTAATAGGGAGTTCCTACGGTGAAACAGAGCCTAGAAAAACAACCTATCAATAGGCAGGGCACAACATAAAAACCCTGACCTCGCTAGAGATACATTCCCGCCGTGTTTGCTCTCTATAACGGCAAAGAGTCCAGGGAATCTAGCGGTTGAATTGGCTACACCTAACGGAACAATCAATCTTTCCGAGGGAACGAATAAAAACGAATTGTGGGTCTAGGGGCAGTCGAACCCCAAGTAGCCCAGACGAGCGGAGGAATCCCCACAATTCAGGTAGGACAGACCGTAATTGGTCTGAGGTGTTCAGAAAATACAAACTCTAGAAGAGAAAATGATTAGACACAGTTACAAAACTAGTGAATCTTGGAAAGCCCTACCGTGGAAGAAATTCCGCCGAAATCTTTTCCGCCTTCAAAAGCGCGTATTTAAAGCGGTTCTTGTTGGAGACAAGCGGAAAGCTAGGTCACTCCAAAAGCTTATTCTAAAATCTACCTCGGCTCGATTCCTTGCAATAAGACAAGTATCTCAGCTAAATGCTGGTAAAAAGACGGCTGGTATTGATGGTAAAAAATCCCTCTCATGTGAAGAACGCTTCAACCTTGAAGAATTACTAAAAATGAATAGTGGAAATTGGAAGCATCAAGGACTACGGGAAATCCCTATCCCTAAAAAGGACGGAACTACCAGAATGCTAAAGATACCAACCATTACGGATAAAACTTGGCAATGCCTTGCAAAATATGCACTCGAACCAGCACACGAAGCCACCTTCCACGCACGGAGCTACGGGTTTAGAACAGGGCGCTCTGCCCACGATGCACAAAAGTACATCTTCGTAAATCTCCGCTTCAGTTGCAACGGAATAGAAAAACGAGTAATTGAACTCGATATTGAAAAGTGCTTGCGCCTGATTAATCACTCAGCAATAATGGACGAACTCATTGCTCCCAAAGGCTTAAAACTCGGTATCTGTCGATGCCTCAAGGCAGGAGTCAACCCAGAATTCCCAGAACTTGGAACACCCCAAGGGGGAGTGGTCAGTCCAATGCTTGCTAACATTGCGCTCAACGGGATTGAGAGCATACACAGATATCATAGGAACCAAGGATTCAGAATCACTGATAAAACCCCAGCCAGTGATATTTCTGAACCATCAATCCGATATGCGGATGACATGGTTATTATACTCCGACCCGAAGATGATGCGAAAGAAATACTTGAAAGAATCAGCGAGTTCCTCCGCAAACGCGGAATGAATGTAAGCCAAAAGAAAACCAAAGTTACCGCCGCGACAGATGGGTTCGATTTCCTCGGCGGGGATGTAAGCATATAAATTACACAAGTCAATATTATTCCTCATGGTCTTGAAGTGAACCAAGGCTTATACAAAACTTGAGATCCTTCGCTTCTGGCCTACTTTTAAGGAATTGATCAATGGTGCGTCTAGCCCTGCTGAGTGTATCTAACGGGACTTAAACATTTTTGAGCCAGAAACAAGCCTCAAACCCATACAGGACAAGGAAAATACACCAAAGGCTCAAAAATGCTTGAAACCCAGATATATCAAGAAACTAGGCAGAACGATGTCAAAGTCTCTCTGTATATACATTTGAGTGTTTTTTCTGGCTACTTTTTGTCTAAGTCCCACTAATACAACTGGTTTAATTGACCTCGTCGATAGCCTGGTTGAATAATTTAACTTTGCGCTAAATAGTTCCTAAGCTTACACTAACTATTTGTTATCTGCTTCATCTTCAAGCAGGATGGTATTCAGAAGATTCAATTCACTAGATGCCATAAAGTAGCGATCACTAAAAACTGTTTCTAATTGTGTATAAATTCGTCGACCTGCTACAGCTACCCAAGGAAATTCTCGATACTGCGCCACTACAGGTATAATCAACCCTTGAGGGTTTAGAGAGCGTCCTAAAGCATTTCTCCAAGTTAGGGGGTCTTCTAATTCCTGTTGGCGAATGTCGTCTTCTGAGTGTTCATTCCAGAAGTGCGGATAGTCTAGAGGTAAGCCAAGAACTATGTTTTGAGTTTTCAACGCTTGAAGTGTTGAATATTCAAGAACAGATTCCTCCTGTTTCCGAATCAATAGCCTATAAAGTTCCTTCGCTGGACGTTTGAGCTTTGGTGGAAACTTGTTATCTTCGTAAATTCGTTGTAGTAGTGCTAAAAGATTACTGCTATTTTGTTGAATATAAGATTTCCATCCCTCAAAGCTAAATCTTTCCTCAGTTTGGCGATCGCTCCAATCCTCTATCCAGAAAGGTCCAATACAAGTTAATCCATCTGGTATTTGTAGCTCGTGGTTATCTAAAGATGGCAATAACCGACTCGACATTCTAGAAACCTTTTTCACTAACCCTTCCAGGGTTTGGTAATTCGCATACGATTTGGCATTCTGATCTAATGCTTGTCCTGTCAAATTCAAGTGCTTAAAAATTTGTTCTGTTAATTTGGCTGCTTTGCTCGCAATAGCTTTTGCTTCTTGAGAGTGATGATCGCGGATAAAAACTTTGGTTTCATGGAGGAAATCTAAGACCTCATCAGACATTAATCTCAACAATTCCTCATCTCCAATTAAACCCACTGGGACAAATGCAATTCGCTTGTACTTGAGTCCAGCATCTCCTTTAATACGAGTGTGAATTGTAGAGCGCAGCATTACCAGCAAAGTCAATAAATCGCTTGACTGACGCAACCATAATCGTTTGCGGTCAATGTCTTCTCCTTCAATGATGAAATCATTGATTAGCATGACTAAGCGCCTATCTTTGTAATCTCCAGAAACTTCCATTCCGGTTTGTGGATCTGTATACATTCCTCGACCCCGGTAAATTAATTGCGCGACTTCCATTAAAGCGGTTTCAATATTAAATCGGGGAATTGCTGCAATAATCCAATCTGTTTTTGGGAAAGAAACACCTCTTGCTCCTGAAGAAGTCATCAAGAAAACTCGGATTTGATCGCGTCGTGGTTCTTTTACTAATTCCAATCGCTTATTAGCTGGTACGCTTTGATCCAAAACTGCTAGCTGTCCCTTGTTTACCAGAGCATCTTTACCACAGGTCAGTTTCTCCTGCAAGTGACGTAAAAAAGCTTTGTCCTGAGCAAAGAAAATTAGCTGCTCCGCTCCCTGTTGTAACCCGCGTTCGATTTCCAAGTAGGCATTCATTAGCAACTGGTCTTCTAATTGCTCTCGAATGGCTTGTCGAATTGTCTGTTTTGTCCCATCACTAGTTAATCCTGGTGTAACGGGAGACAGCCTAATACTATAGTCAATATCGAGTTTCCTGGCGGGGTAACTATTTGTCATGACGTGGAGCGTTGGGTGCTTTCTGAGTCCTGCTTTGGTACAAGTGCCTGTCACCCGAAATGGTGCTTCACCTTGACTTTGACTAATTAACACCTTGTCAGGGGCGCGATCGCCTGAACTTAAAAAACTATTCAACACAACCTCATTGCTCAGTGAGGCATCGGCAACAATTAGAACAATCCTAAACGGAGACGGCGTTGTTTCAAATGGATCAAGAAACTGCTGGTGCAGCCATTCTGCTAGCTTATGGACAAAGGGCGCTCCTGCCCCATCGCCAGCGAGTTCGTCTACCATGACGATAATAGTGGGAATTCTGGCGGCAAATGCTGAACGTTCATTTCTTCCCAAGGTAGTATTAGCTGGCTTTGCAAACAACTTGCTGAGGGCATCAACTGTAGTTGATTCGTTAAGCGTTCGATAACCTTGAATCGCAGCAGTCATCACTAAGCGATTAACTCGCGGATTAGCTTCTAGCAATTTTCGAGCAGAGTTTGCTAGGGTACGTAGTACACCGGGACGTTTGGGAGATTCTACACTATCTTCCCGTTCGTTGAGAGAACGTTTAGAGCGAGTAGAGGCGACTACGTTGCAATCAATCTCCTGTTCTTGCTGTGGAGTGAGGAAGAGAATACTGCAATCAGGATGGTTGAGCCTTTCAAAGCCATCGACAACAACAGCACTATCAATACGGCGAGATTGAAAGCTGTTTTGTTTAACTTGTTGCTCGTACCACTTAGGAGCTGAAACAATCAAATTGGCATTGCTGGTGAGGGTCAATATCCCAGTAGTATTACCGTTGTTTCTGGCAATTTTGTCAGTAACATCCCGATTAATTACCACTCGTGGACTCAAATAAAGAAACAAAAAGCCTTGAGAACGTTGCTGAAGGAATTGCATCACAGCAGTCGTTTTACCGATCCCAGGATTGCCCTCCAAAGCTATGACATTGATTCTACCTAGTTGAGCAGCATTCAGCCCTGCAATAACTGCTGCTTGGTGAACTTGTCGTAAAGGAATTTTTTCGTTGTGTGGATTTACCTGATTCAGAGCTTGTTCGATTTGTGATTGAAGATTTTCGCCAAAAAAGTCAAATAATGCTTCATTTTCCTCAACAGCAGCGATCGCTTCAACCTTGCTTATTTCATCCATTGGGTTGTAGAATCCCTTCACATTCTCCTGAAATAGAAAGTGAAGATGTCCTCCTGGAGTTGGGTTTTCAGCAAGACGCTTTGCTTGTGTTTTGAAATCAGAGGGTAGCGATTGTAGTAGGTTATTGAACACCACACGAATCTCTCTCTCAAGTTCATCGGGTGCATCATCACTTAGTTTGCGAGCTTGGCGATATGATTCTCCTAATGATTTCATCAGCTTGGCTCTAGGATCTGGTTCTGGTTCTACACCCAGAAAGTGAGCAGCAAGACTTTCAAGACCATTGGATGTTACAGCGATCGCTCTACCACTACAACTTCCTTTTAAGCGCTGATACGAGTACAGCAGGCGAATCAAGCGATCGGTGTAAGATGACGCCTGACAGAGCTTGAATAATGGTTTATCTTTACCACTAAATGCTGATAGATGGCTTTCCAGCTTTGATGAAGGTAAAAACTCTTCACCCTCAACCACTGCACAAACCCTAGAGAAGACACCCCGTGATTCAATGTAACGGTAATAGCGATTCATTTCCTCTCGGTGGGGGGCTTCAGTTCTAAAATCTGCTAGTTTGATCGGTGCGTTATACGAGAATTCCAGACAAAGAATTAAGTTATCGAGTTTTTTGCGCTTGAGGTCTTTTGATTTAGAGAATAAACCTTTATCTCGTCTAGGAAGTATCAAATCCTCTGTTCGTCTATGGGAAATAGATTCGTCTGATAGCCATAAGATAAAATCGGCTCTGGCGGGTTGTCCTCGGTTTACCAAGTTCTCGTCTGGTTGTCCTGGTAAATTGAAAGCTGCTTGAAATTCTTTTGCTGTCTCTTCTTTTTCCTCATCGCGTTGCATTTCCTGTCTTGGCAGTGTCAACGGACACCAAATTGCTTCCAGCTTTGCTTTACGAATTCCACTGTGTTTGAGACACTCTCGCATTGTTGTCCAACCTAAACCATAGCCGAGTACCAGTAGATGACGCAGCATTGTCTCTACCCATTCTTTTGTATTCGGATCTGTCAGTTTGAATGCTTTTACCAGTTGGTGGTAGACATCTGCATTCTTGTGAGATTGCCAAGGTTGCAGAACTGGATGATCGTCCAAAACCAACTTTTGCTGGATTAAATGTTGCAGAACACCGCGTTTGACAGCAATTTCAAATACCTGCCCCCAAATCGATGCCTGTTCTAAAAAAGACAAATCCATCACTTCCTCCGGTGCAGAACTTGAGAAACGTGGGTTAGTAAGGCAGGATAATTGAGTAATACCTGTCCTTTGCGACGATTATGTAAAACTTTTACCTCCCCAGCCCCTTCAACTGTGGTAGGTGAGATCCAACTGAAGGGGTCAAGGACTGGGATAAGTTGACCTTTTTCAGCTTCGATAAAATGCAATCCCCGCAGTACAGTTATTAAGCAGGGATGAATAGGAGAATTATGTTCTGGATTTATCAAATGTTGACGAGCGCGTTCAGTCCAGTTGATATCGCGGACTTGTCCATCTGATACTAGGAAATAGATACAAAAACCAGATTGTGGGCGCTGTGTTTCTTGAACAGCAAAAAGTGTGGCAAAAGTATAAACGGGAATCAAATCACGAAAGTATTCTCCAGTAACGGAGCGTTGGAAAGGTGTATGATCTCCAGCTTGCAAAATTTCAAATGCCGCCTCATTATAACCGCGCTTTTGCAAGCGGGTGGCAGGAAATACATCCCGCACCATCGAGTAAATATTGAGATCGGGAAAAGTTTCAAAAACTTGTTCTAAAAATTCTTTAGGTATCAAAGAAGAATTGTAATCTGCGGCTCGATTAATTCGGCGATCGCCATAGGCATGAGCCAATAAAATAATGTGCTGACAGCCTTGGCCTTCTAGGTAACTAATTTCTTCTTGGAGTAACCGTTGCTTTTTCAAACCTTTTGAAGAATCCAGCACATCAGACTGCATCCGTTCTCTTTTCAATTCATAACCTAAAAATGGTTGATCAATTGCTGTCGCAACGTAACTTTGAGTGAGAAAAAGATATCCTTTTTCACCTTTATCCAGAAAAGTTTCCTCATCACAGGGACGGCTGGCATAGGAAATTAAACCAATCTTGGGCGCTGAATGAGCGTTTGGGGTGCTGATGAAGAGCGGAAATGCACTCAACAGAGCATTAAAAGTGCCAGATTTAGTAAATTTTGCCTTTTGGTCTTGTTGGGCAATATTTTCCAGAGTCAGCCCTTGCATCCTGATAGGAGTATCTTCAGCTAGCATCGCTTCTAAAGTTTGGGCTGCTGCATAAATATAAGCATCACCGCTACTGTCATCACTTTGTTTGCCGAATTCTTGCAGCCTCAGCATTAAAGTTGTAAAATCAACCGATTTGCCGTTATCACCTTGTTGCAATCGTTTGATGATCCGCCACAAACAACAGTAAACTAGCACAGCAAAGGCAGTAACTACGGCTGCATGATACTGCTTACTTTCTTCAGAACCTTTTGTATCTGCTTGCCTCTGTACGGTGTTGACATCGTATTCCACTATTATTGCGGCTGATAATACCCATCCTGCTGCCTTAGAAGCATTTGTCGAATATTCATAAGTCCATTGACGGTTTTGATCCCTGCGAAAAAAACGAGGAACCCAATAAATTTGGAGGAGGCGCTCTGGTAATGAACGTTTTGCCTGCAATTTACTTGCTGGGCCTTGAGTTGTTAAGTCATATTCCGAAAGCTCGGCTGTAACTTTAACGGAGAACAGTAATCCTAATGTGGCGGGTTGATCGCAAATTTCAATATGTTTGAACCATTCCACCTGTTCGCGGGAACTTTGTTGTGGCCCTACAAGTAAATCCCTTACGCCTTCTTCTGCTCCTATTAGTCGCGTCCACTGAAAGATGCCTCTTTTCACACAGATAAACTGTTGGGAGGAACGATGCTGAACTTGAGAAATTACTTTTTGACTCTTGTCACGGACTACGTTCATTAGTGCCTTTGCAATGGAATTCATTACTTTGGCGCGTTCCCGTAATTTCTGTAAAGTTTGGCTAATAGCTTCCTGTCTGCCCGATTTTAGAGTTTCGATGAGTTGAACCACTGTATTAGTTAGCGATTCTGGAGTTAGCGATTCTTCAGCATTTTGGGGAACAACAATGGCTAAAAAGATAAGTTCAGCTAAACGACGACAAATCAACCAAGGTTTTTGTAGGGGAGATTGATCGTTATTGAATAACTCTTTTTCAATTTGATCCAGTCGCGCTTCAAAAGCGGGTTTGCCTAATTCTGGATTTTGTCCATTGACTCGAAAACGATAGCTTACCTCACGGTCAACTTGATTTTTAGTCTTTTGCTCGAAGATTTGGGTTTTCCACTCAGGCCAAACAGGCAGACAAGAATAGAATATTACTTTGCTGAGTTCATCTGACAAATCAAATTCCACAGCACTACCGAAATGAGCAGTTAAATCAACGGTATAGCCATGTTCTTTAGAGGACGTAACCAAAATGAGTACTCGATTGACATATTCTGCCAAAAGTTTGTACTCTAGTTGATCTTTTGAGCGGGCATTATCTGCGATCGCTTCCATAATCCGAAAGGTAATAGTCAATCGGACTCTAGACAAGGCTTCATCGTCTAAAAAGTTCAAAAAACGCTGAATTTGGCTATATTCTCTGTCTTTTTCTGCTTCCAAAGTTGCGATCGCTGAATCAATATCGTCTTCATCGCAATCAAACTGATTTTCCAAATGCTCGGCGACTGCACTACACATTTGGTCAAAATAATCAGTTCCTTCTACTCGTTCACGTGCGGAAATAACTTTGGCAACAACTTTGTCAGACTTGCTAGGCTTGGTATCTCCTGCTTGAAAAGTTTTGAAAAGATAGATGAAAAAATTAATTGATTTTCATCACATTACATAATATAAATTTACAGAGTGAATTAATGTAAATTTTAATTTTTCTATAAAACGAAAATGGATAAAACAAATTTTAAAGCATTCACTAACTTACCAGCCTTGAAAAAAAATGCTATTCAAGTCTGTGGTCAAGAATTTATTGATAACTTGACTGAAAAAGGTATATATGCGAAAGATAGTGAATTCTGGCAAGAGGTTAATAGAAAGCTGAATATTCCTGATAATGTCTATGAAATCAAACAGGCTAGAGAGTAAGCAGAACGTGAACAAAAATTGTTAGAAGCAAAAATAAAAGAGCAAGCAGAAAAACAAAGATTACTAGCAAATAAAAAAGAAATCCATAGTGAAAATAGAAAAGGATGGAAAATTACTGTTTTTGAACTTCCAGAATCAGATATAACATTTGGCAAAAACTTTTTAGCAGAATGCACTAAAGAACCAGACTTACTACAAAAAATTTGGTTTTGTAATAATAAAGGAGACGCCTACAGTCGAGCTTATAATTTTGTAGATGAATTTGAAACAAAAGAAGAACAGTCAAGTATCTTTATTGAACACTACACAGTAATGAAAGATTTATATCTAATGATTATATACCTTTCGAGTGTACATCAACACAATCACTACCTTAATAATAGTCGTGAAAAATCTCAAGAGAATCTCACGGGTATTAGCTGTTGGAATGGATTTAATTTTGATATAATTAACGCTTTAATTGCAGAAACATTATTAGAATTTTCGTCAAATAAAAAAAGCCTGATAATGAATAAAAAAGGTATGAAAGCTGCAAGAAATATTTTACAAAGGATTAATATTGATGGAGTTGAAAGGCTACTAGAGCAGCGCAAATATCATGAAGAATATATTAATTACACGAGTCAATTAGATATTATGCAAGAGCAAGAAGAAGATGAAGAATAGATGTTTACCTGCGACAATGCCTGCCATCCGTAGTAATCTTAATTGAAAAAGGTGATGACCAGATGATTATTAACATTATCATTCCTAATAGTCTTGAAGTTAATCAAGGCTTATGTAAAACTTGAGATCCTTTGCTTCTAGCCTACTTTTAAGGAATTGATCAATGGCGCGTCTAGCCCTGCTGAGTGTATCTAACAAAACTGGTTTAATTGACCTAGCCCGTAGCTTGGTTGAAGAATTTGACTTTGATTTAATCAGCAGTGGGGGAACAGCCCAAGCACTCAAAGATGCGGGACTCCCTGTTACCAAAGTTGCAGATTATACAGGTTCACCAGAAATTTTAGGTGGTCGAGTCAAAACCCTACATCCCCGGATTCATGGCGGAATTTTGGCGCGGCGAGATGTTCCCGAAGATATTACAGATTTAGAAAATAACCAAATTCGCCCGATTGATTTAGTAGTGGTGAATCTATATCCTTTCGAGGAAACGATCGCTAAACCAGGGGTAACATTAGCTGAAGCGGTTGAACAAATTGATATCGGTGGCCCGGCAATGCTACGGGCATCATCGAAAAACTTCGCCCATCTCGCTGTATTATGCGATCCTGCACAGTATGACGAGTATTTGCAGGAATTACGCCAAAATAACGGCATAGCATCCCTAGAGTTTCGGCAAAAGGCGGCATTAAAAGGATTTTCGCATACTGCTAGTTATGATCAAGCGATCGCATCTTACCTCGCCCAAGCACAGCAGTACACCCTTAGCGGTACACAATTGCAATCTCTGCGTTACGGCGAGAATCCCCATCAACCCGCCGCCTGGTATCAAACTGGTTCTACCCCAACGGGATGGACAGCCGCAACAAAACTCCAAGGTAAAGAACTTAGTTACAATAACTTAGTTGATTTAGAAGCCGCACGCCGAATTATTGCTGAATTCACTGATACCCCAGCCACAACGATTATTAAACATACAAATCCCTGTGGTACAGCATTGGGAAGCACTATTTCCGAAGCGTATCGAAAAGCTTTTAACGCTGATTCTACTTCTGCCTTTGGTGGGATTGTCGCACTCAACCGTCCAATTGATGCGGCTACAGCTAGCGAGTTAACTAAAACATTTTTAGAGTGTGTGGTTGCACCAAGTTGTGATGCAGAAGCTCAAGAAATTCTTGCCAAAAAATCTAACGTGCGGGTCTTGACTCTAGCAGATTTGAGCAGTGGCCCTAATGATACAGTGAAAGCGATCGCAGGTGGTTTTCTTGTCCAAACTAGCGATGACATCATTGCTGACACCAGTCAATGGCAAATAGTCACTGAACGTCAACCCACACCAGACGAATTAGCCGAATTGCTGTTTGCTTGGAAAGTTTGCAAACACGTGAAATCTAATGCCATTGTTGTTACCAGCGATCGCACTACACTAGGAGTAGGTGCTGGTCAAATGAACCGCGTTGGCTCAGTTAAAATAGCTCTAGAACAAGCTCAAGAAAAAGCCAAAGGTGCAACTCTCGCCAGCGATGGATTCTTCCCCTTTGATGATTCAGTCAGAACAGCCGCAGCCGCAGGAATTACAGCCATTGTCCAACCAGGAGGAAGTTTGCGCGATAAAGACTCTATCATTGCTGCTAACGAACTCGGTTTGCTGATGGTCTTAACTGGTGTACGTCACTTTTTACACTAAATCATTGACAGTAAGGTGTGCAGTTTTGAAAGTGTCACATAATTTACTTACCCTTTGATAGAAGCAGTGATATATTAAAGTCGTGTGTGAGGAGCAAGTTAAAAATAAAAAGCGCCTGGGGTGGAAACACGGCAACACTCCCA